>NZ_JBEXID010000069.1:0-37172 GCF_040608395.1 Streptomyces sp. NPDC005181 | reverse complement strand
ATCCAGTCCGGCAGCGACCCGCCCACATCCTGACTCACCGCCAGAACGGTAGCGGCACCCCGCCCCAACATCAACGCAAGCTAAGTGGCATTGCCACAAGGCCCGTCTGCGCGAACTCCGTACGAGAGGCGCAGCACGTCCTTTATTTCACGTTGCGAGAGTCCGGTGGCTATGGGTATGTGGCTCGTCATGCGTCAAGTCGGTCACTGCGGCCCTGCGTATCACTGCGGCCACCTTCCTTGCGTGGGTGTCACGCCGCCCGGCGGCGCAGGTGTTCCCTGCGCCGCCGGGCGGCGTGGTGCGGTTGGTCCGACCGGGTCACAGCGTCACTTGAGGTCGGCGAGCGCGAGGTTGAGTTCCACGATGTTGACCCGATCCTGGCCGAGGAAGCCGAGAATCCGGCCTTGGACATGGTCCGCGACCAGCTTGCGGACGGTGTCCGGGGACAGGTTGCGAGCCAGCGCCACCCGGTCGGCCTGTTCATAGGCGTAGGCCGGGGAGATGTGCGGGTCGAGGCCCGACCCGCTGGCGGTGAGGGCGTCGACGGGCACCTGCGCCGGGTTGACGCCGTCGAACGCGGCGACGTCCTTGCGGCGCTGGTCGATCGCCTTGATCAGGTCCTCGTTGTTCGGACCGAGGTTGGAGGCACCGGACGCCAGCGGGCTGTAGCTGCCCGCGGAAGGCCGCGGCTGGAACCACTTCGGGTCCGGCTGGGCAGCCTCGTCGGCGTTGTTCGGGTCCTTCTTGGGCAGATCGAAGGTCTGTCCGATCAGGCTCGATCCGACGACCTTGCCGTTCTGCCGGACCTCGGATCCGTTCGCCTGGCCGGAGAACGCCGCCTGGGCGACGCCGGTGACGGCCAGCGGGTAGACGACGCCGGTCACGACGGTCATCACGAGCAGCATGCGCAGGGCCGACAGATGCTGGCGGACCGACTTCGGTAGGTATGTGGTCATGGTGGTCACCTTCTGTCGGCGGTCAGCGCAGTCCGGGGATGAACTGAATGACCAGGTCGATGAGTTTGATGCCGACGAACGGCAGGACGAGTCCGCCGAGGCCGTACACCCAGATGTTGCGGTTGAGCAGGGCGGCGGCCGAGGAGGGGCGGTAGCGCACGCCGCGCAGGGCGAGCGGGATCAGCACCACGATGATCAGGGCGTTGAAGATGATCGCCGAGGTGATGGCGGACTGCGGGCTGTGCAGCTGCATGATGTTCAGCTTGTCCAGGCCCGGGTAGGCGGAGGCGAACATCGCGGGGATGATCGCGAAGTACTTCGCGACGTCGTTGGCGATCGAGAAGGTCGTCAGCGCACCGCGGGTGATCAGCAACTGCTTGCCGATCTCGACGATCTCGATGAGCTTGGTGGGGTTGGAGTCCAGGTCCACCATGTTCCCGGCCTCCTTGGCGGCCGAGGTACCGGTGTTCATGGCCACGCCGACGTCGGCCTGGGCCAGCGCGGGAGCGTCGTTGGTGCCGTCACCGGTCATCGCGACGAGCTTGCCGCCCGCCTGCTCCCGCTTGATCAGCGCCATCTTGTCCTCGGGAGTCGCCTCCGCGAGGAAGTCGTCCACCCCAGCCTCCTCGGCGATCGCCTTGGCGGTCAGCGGGTTGTCACCGGTGATCATCACCGTACGGATGCCCATCCGGCGCAGCTCCGCGAAGCGCTCGCGGATGCCGTCTTTGACGACGTCCTTCAGGTGGATGACACCCAGGACGCGGGCCGTGCTGTTCTCCTTGACGGCGACGACGAGCGGGGTACCGCCCGACTGCGAGATGCGGTCGACCAGCGACTGCACCTCCTCGCCGGCCTCGCCGCCGTTCTCGGCGACCCATGCGGTGACCGCGGACGCGGCGCCCTTGCGGACCTGGCGGCCGTCGATGTCGACACCGGACATCCGGGTCTGGGCGGTGAAGGGCACGAACTCGGCGTGGCCGAGCTCGCCCTCGTGGCGGGCCCGCAGACCGTACCTCTCCTTCGCCAGGACGACGACGGAGCGGCCCTCGGGGGTCTCGTCGGCCAGCGACGACAGCTGCGCCGCGTCGGCCAGCTCCTCGACGGTGACAGAGCCGACCGTCAGGAACTCCGCCGCCTGGCGGTTGCCGAAGGTGATGGTGCCGGTCTTGTCGAGCAGCAGGGTGTTGACGTCACCGGCGGCCTCGACGGCGCGGCCGGACACGGCGAGCACATTGCGCTGCACCAGGCGGTCCATGCCGGCGATGCCGATCGCCGACAGCAGGGCGCCGATCGTCGTCGGGATGAGCGCGACGACGAGCGAGACGAGGATGACGATGGTCTGCTCGGCGCCCGCGTAGATCGCGAACGGTTGCAGGGTGACGACTGCGAGGAGGAAGACGATGGTCAGCGAGGCGAGCAGGATGTTGAGCGCGATCTCGTTGGGCGTCTTCTGCCGGGCGGCGCCCTCGACCAGGGCGATCATCCGGTCGATGAAGGTCTCACCGGGCTTGGACGTGATCTTGATGACGATCCGGTCCGACAGCACCTTGGTGCCGCCGGTGACCGCCGAGCGGTCGCCGCCGGACTCGCGGATGACCGGGGCCGACTCACCGGTGATCGCCGACTCGTCGACGGAGGCGACACCCTCGACGACATCACCGTCGCCGGGGATGACCTGCCCGGCCTCGACGACCACGTGGTCGCCCAGGCGCAACCCGGAGGCGTGCACCTCCTCCTCGTGGAGGGAGGTCGCTCCCGGCCGCCAGTCGGTGAGCCGACGTGCGACGGTGTCGGTCTTGGTCCGCCGCAGGGTCTCCGCCTGCGCCTTGCCGCGGCCCTCGGCGACGGCCTCGGCGAGGTTGGCGAAGACGACGGTCAGCCAGAGCCACACGGTGATGACCCAGGCGAAGATGCTCGGGTCCTTGATCGCCGAGAGGGTGGTCAGGACCGCGCCGACCTCGACCACGAACATGACCGGGTTCTTGAACATCACCCGGGGGTCGAGCTTCTTGAACGCGTCGGGGAGCGAGGTGACCAGCTGCTTCGGGTCCAGCATTCCGCCGGAGACCCGGTGCGGCTGCCGCGGCCCGGTCGGAGCGTCCCCCGGCGCGGCGGGGCGTTCGAGGGTGGTCAGGGACATCAGGACAGACCTTCCGCGAGCGGACCCAGCGCAAGGGCCGGGAAGTAGGTGAGGCCGACGACTATCACGATCACGGCCGTCAGCAGGCCGACGAACTGCGGCCGGTGGGTGGGCAGGGTGCCCGCCGTGGCCGGGACCGGCTGCTGCTGCTGGGCCAGAGAGCCGGCCAGCGCCAGGACGAACACGATCGGCAGGAAGCGGCCGAAGAGGCCAACCAGGCCGAACGCCACGTTGTACCAGACGGTGTTGACGGTCAGACCTGCGAAGGCCGAGCCGTTGTTGTTGGCGGCCGAGGTGAAGGCGTACAGGACTTCGGAGAAGCCGTGCGGGCCGGAGTTGAGCATGCCCGCACGCTCACCCGGCAGCGCCATGGCGACGCCGGCGCCGATCAGGGCGAGCGCCGGGGTGGTGAGGATGTAGAGGGAGGCGAACTTCATCTCGCGGCCGCCGAGCTTCTTGCCCAGGTACTCCGGGGTGCGGCCGACCATGAGTCCCGCGATGAACACCGTGATGATCGCCAGGACGAGGAAGCCGTAGAGGCCGGAACCGACACCGCCAGGGGCGATCTCACCGAGCATGATGTTGAAGAGCGCCATACCGCCGCCCATCGGCGAGAACGAGTCGTGGAAGGAGTTGACGGCGCCCGTGTTGGTGAGCGTGGTCGACGCCGCGAACAGCGCCGAGCCCCACACGCCGAACCGCTGCTCCTTGCCCTCCATCATGCCGCCCGCCAAGTGGCCGGCCTGGCTGCCCACACTGTGCAGCTCGCTCACGGTGATGATGGCGACCGAGGCGGCCCAGATCACGCCCATCACGGCGGTGATCGCGTAGCCCTGCCGCTTGTCACCGATCATCGTGCCGAAGGTGCGCGGCAGGCAGGTGGGGATCACCATCAGGAGGTAGAGCTCGAGCCAGTTGGTGAAGGCGTTGGGGCTTTCGAACGGGTGGGCCGAGTTGGCGTTGTAGAAGCCACCACCGCTGCTACCGAGCTCCTTGATCGACTCTTGGGAGGCGACCGGGCCACCGGTGAGGGTCTGGTGGTCGCCCGCGATGGTCGTGATCGACTGGAAGCCGTGGAAGTTCTGAATGGAGCCTGCGGCGACCAGCACGATCGCGAAGACGAACGAGATCGGCAGCAGCACACGCAGCACGATGCGGGTCAAGTCCACCCAGAAGTTGCCGACGTGGGCGGTCTTCTTCCGCGTGAAACCGCGGATCAATGTGGCCACCACAGCGATGCCGACAGCGGCCCCGACGAAGTCCTGCACCACCAGGCCTGACATCTGCACCAAGTGGCCCAGCGCTGATTCGCCCGAGTACGCCTGCCACTGAGTGGTGCTGGCGAAGGCCGCCGCTGTGTTGAACGCCAGGTCCGGCGCCATCCCCTTCATACCAAGCGACAGCAGAAAGTGGTTCTGCAGCCGCAGGAACCCGTAGAGGAAGAGCATGGAAACCAGCGAGAAAGCCAGCAGGCTGCGCAGATACGCGCCCCACGGCTGCTCGACGTCTCCGTCCACACCGCCTACGCGGTAGAACACACGCTCCAGCCGCCAGTGCTTGCCGGCGGTCAGGACGTGCGCCATGTAGTCGCCGAGCGGACGGTAGCTCAGCGCCAGCGCGCCTATGAGGGCCAGGATCTGGAGCCAGCCCGCGAGAGTCTCATTCACTAGAACCGCTCCGGGAAGATCAGGCAGAGGACCAGGTAGACCACCAGGCACACCGCGACTATCAGGCCGACAATGTTCTCGATACTCACAGCCGCTCCGCCCCCTTGGCCGCGAGCCCGAGAAGGCCGAAGACCACGAAGCTGAGCACGATAAAAACCACGTCGGACATGAAGAAACCCCGGAACAGAGACGATGAACGAAGCCGCCCGAGCCCTACCGGGCGTGGGGAACACGGGGGCCAGGAGCGGTGCCGGTGGACCGGCTGGGACAGTGAAGCGCCGCACCAGCGCTCACGGACAGGGCGCTAGCGCTTTCCTGGCACGCCTGCCGATTGACCTGATGCCACCTTGACAGTCCGTGACCGCAGCGACATCCAGCCGTTGCCTCCCTGTTAGGCCACTCCATGGAGGTTCGCTGCCGTTGCCCGGCCCTTCCCCATGTCACCGGCGTTCGTCACGCGTCCCATGGACAGGCAGCAGGTCGACGTCAAGGAAACATCAAATGCGCAGCTCGCCACGTAGCGGCACCGTCAATGAAGAACGTCGCTGGCGCCGTGAGGAGTTCCATTGCTTGTGTAAAAAGACCGACGTCGGCACTGGAAGGCAGGCCGCAGGCTGTAAACGCGATTCCGAGCGGTCCGGCGATGGACCGCCAGGGCCTGCGAGTGCCGATAGCGAGCGGATGGTGGGCGGTCGTCCGCGTCTGCGGGTGCCGATACATCATCCGGCCTGCTCAGACGGCATGTTGGTACGCGTGCAGGGTTCCGCCGAGCCCATCTCGTCGCCAGACCTCAAGATGTTTCATCTGCGCTGGCACGTTGATCGGTTTGGGTAGTGGGCAAGCGGGCTTCAGCGCTCGGTGCGGTCGATGCCAGTTGCAGAAGGACTCGAACTCGCGGAGCGCGTGCAGGAGGTGGCTCTGGTTCCAGATCAAGGTGCGATCCAGGAACTCGCGCCGGCACGTCTGTATCCAGCGCTCCATAAGGGAGTTCCTGCGCGGCATCTGGATGCCGGTGGTGACGGCCTTCGGCCGGCGCCGAAGGACAGCACGCCATCGCGGTGAGGCGGCACAGTGCTGGAGTCCGAGCCGGTGGCGTGACCTGTGAGGATGGGCGAGTGGCTGCCGCCCGGCGGCCCGTAGGAGTACAAGGGAGCAGTCAGGGTGTCGCAGCAGGGGCCGCAGGGCCTGGTCGAGCGGATGGAGCGCCACCAGGTCGCGATCTACCTCGCGGCGATGGCCGCCGGTGCGCTGCTGGGCTGGCTGGCCCCGGCCGCTGGCCCAGGGCTGGAGCACGCGATCAACCCGGTACTTGGTGCCTTGCTGTTCGTCACCTTCCTCCAGGTCCCGGCCGCCGAGCTGGTTCGCTCGCTGCGCGACGGGCGCTTCCTGTCCGCGGCCCTGGTGGTGAACTTCGTGATGGTGCCGCTGGTCGTCGCGGCGATGTTCACGTTCCTGCCCACGGACCAGGCCGTGCGGGTCGGAGTGCTGCTGGTGCTGCTGTGCCCGTGCGTCGACTACGTGATCGTGTTCTCTGGACTGGCCGGTGGCTCCAGCCGCCGCCTGCTGGCCGCCACCCCGCTGCTGCTCGTGGCCCAGATGCTGCTGCTGCCGGGGTTCCTGTACCTGTTCATGGGTGCCGGACTGGCCGACATCGTCGAGGTCGGCCCGTTCCTCGAAGCCTTCGTGTTCCTGATCGTCATCCCCCTCACGCTCGCCTGGGCCCTGCAGGCGTGGGCCGCGCGCCGCCCGGCCGGACAGCAGGTCACCGACGCGGCGACCACCACGATGGTGCCGCTCATGGCCGCAACTCTGCTGACCGTGGTTGCCTCCCAGGTCCCCAAGCTCGGCGGCAGCCTGACCAACGTTGCCGCCGTCGTCCCCTTCTACGCCGTGTTCCTGCTGGTCATGGCGTTCGCCGGAAAGACCGTGGCCCGGCTGTTCCGCCTCGACACCGGCGCCGGGCGGGCGATCGTCTTCACTGGCGCGACCCGCAACTCCCTGGTCGTGCTGCCGCTGGCCCTGGCACTGCCCGACGCACTTGCGGTGGCCGCGGTCGTCGTGGTCACCCAAACCCTCGTCGAAGTCCTCGGCATGGTCGCCTACGTCCGCCTGATTCCCCGGCTACTGCCCGCCGGGGAGGCGACTGCGAAGGACCCCGCCGCGCCCTGACCCCGCCGCCGGCCAGCAGCAAGAGCATCCCGGGCGGCAGCCGCAGGCGTCCGACTCGGCTCCGGCAGACGCATGCGACGCGGCGCCAGGGGCGCGCAGCAGCCCTTGCCCTGCCAGGTGTCGCGGGAGCCGGGCCACATGGTGCGCGGGCGCGCCCGCGGGCCACCGTCCTACCGTGAGGTCACGTTGCGGACTGGTGCCGACGCCGGAGTTCAAGGTCACAGTGCTGCCGATGGTGACCGGGGATGGCTGCCCGGACCTGCCTCCGACCACGTCTCTCGATCTAGGATCATGGCGGGAAGCTGGGGAGAGGCTGGTAAGCGTGCGTGCGGAGTTGGCGGGGCAGCTGCGGCAGTTGCGTGACCTGACCGGGCGAAGCCTGCGGGAGCTGGCCAGTGATGTGCACGGCAGCAGCTCCTCGCTGTCGCGCTACTTCTCCGGCCAGGCCGTTCCACCGTGGCCGACGGTGGTCGCGCTGTGCAAGGTGGCCGGTCGTGACCCGAGGCCGATGCGTGAGGTGTGGGAGCGGGCCAAGGACGAGCCTCAGACGCGCACCGCCGCGACCACCGCCACTGCACCGGTACGCAATGACCTGCCGCACGACATCACCGCCTTCACCGGGCGACGAAAGGAGCTGGCCGCCCTCCTCGGCGCCGCGCGGAACACGACGATGGTGGCAATCGACGGTATGGGCGGGGTGGGCAAGACCGCGCTGGCCGTACACGGCGCACATCTGCTGACCGCCGAATTCCCCGGTGGGAAGCTTTACTTGGACCTGCACGGGTTCACTCCGGGCCGGGAGCCGGTCGAGCCGACGGAGGCGTTGCGGGTGCTGCTGGCGGCGCTCGGGGTGCCGCCCGGCCGGATTCCCGTCGGGATCGCCGAGCGGGCCGCGCTGTGGCGGTCGGAGCTGGCGGCGCGGCGCGCGATCGTGTTGCTGGACAACGCCGCCGACGCCGATCACGTGCGCGATCTGCTGCCCGGTGCCGGCCGGAGCTTCGGCGTGGTCACAAGCCGTCGGCGGATGGTGGAGTTGGACGGCGTCCAGCCGATCTCGCTGGACGTGCTGCCGGCCCTGGAGGCGGCGGAGCTGTTCCTCGAGTCCGCGGGCGGGGCTCGTTCCGGTGATGTCGGCGAGGTGTTGCGCCGGTGCGGGAACCTGCCGCTGGCCATCCGGGTGGCAGCCGCACGGCTGCGCCACCGGCCCGCGTGGACGCTCGACACGCTGGTGGAACGGCTGCGTGAGGGCGAGCCTGCGGTGTCGGACGTGCTGGAGATGTCGCTTCGGCAGCTGGACTCCGCCCAGCGGCGCATGTTCCGGTTGCTCGGGCTGGCTTCGGGCACCGACATGTGCGTTCATGGTGCCGCCGCTCTGGCCGACATCCCGTTGGGCAACGCCCGGGGGTTGCTGGAGGAACTGGTCGACGCGCATCTGATCCAGGAGCCGACGGCGGGCCGCTACCGGCTCCACGACCTGTTGCGGCAGGCGGCTCGCGCGGACGGTACCGAGCCGGACGCTGTGGCGGCGATCGCCAGGCTGGCCGATTACTACCTGAGCGGTGTGCTGGCGGCGGACCAGGGGATGCGGCACAAGATGTCACCGCTGCCCATCACGATCGCCCACCCGCCCGAGCGCGTTCCCGAGATGGACGGCATGACGGGTGCGCTCGCCTGGCTGGATCGGGAATGGGCCAACATCGAAGCGGTGTTCGCCTTGGCCGTCGAGCTGCGGTTGGACACCTCCGTGATCGGACTCACCCTGGCAGCGGATGTCTACTTCATGCGGCGTGGTGGTCTCGGCCGCTGGGAGCCGATGATCGACATCGCACTGTCCGCCGCGCAACGCCGGGACGATCGCCGATCGCTGATCTGGCTGCGGTTCCGCCGCGGTCTTGCCCGGCACCTCGGTGGCCGGTCGACGGAGGCGCTGCCGGAGTTCGAGGCGGTGCAGGCGTTGATGGCGGAGGCTGGCGATGTCCACATCGAGTTCGAGGTGCTGCAGCGACTCGCGGAGCAACGCATGCGGGCAGACGACTTCGAGGGGTGCCTCGACCTGTTGCGCCAGGGGGAGGTCATCCTGCCGGAAGGCTCGGACTTCGACGTCTACCGCGTACTGACACAGGGGCGTATGGGTAAGGCACTGGTCCGGCTGGAACGCTTCGAACAGGCACGGGAGGCCGTCCTGTCGGTGATCCAGACAGCCCGCACTCGCAACGACCCGCAGCTCGAACGCCTCTGCCTGGACGTGCTCGCCGCCGCCGCGCTCGGGCTTGGTGACGCCCCGACCGCTCTGGAGCTGTCCCAACAGGCGGTGGAGATCAGCCGGGCGACCGGTCATCAGTTCTTCGAGGCGGTCAGCCTGACCGATGCCGCCGTGGCCGCCCGGCACCTCGGCCAGATCGAAGAAGCACTGGCCCTGCACGAAGAGGCTCACCGGATCATCGAGGCGACCGGGGAGCAGCAGTACGCCATCGGTGTACTGCTCGCGTATGGCGAGACGTGCCGGCTCGTCGGTGACCCCGTCACGGCCGAGCGGCACCTTGGCCGCGCCCTCGAACTTGCCACCGCGCTGGAGATGCTCGCTCTCGCCGATGAAGCCCGCCGGAACTTCCGTTTGCTGAGGGAGTGCGAGCTCGGCAGCTGAGGCAGGTGCACGTCGTCTGCTCCAGGTGTTCCGTCCCGTCCCAGGACACCCCGGGCAACGCCGGGCCGATTAGGCAACTGCGCAGGTCAGTCGGGTACCGGTGGAATGCCCCGCCGTCCCGCAGGTCATGGCACGGCTGGTCCCGGGGCAGGCCGGCGGCGAGGCTCGTTGCCATGCAGACAACGTCGCCCCTGCTGGCCGAGCTGGACTCGCTGCCCGCCCGGTGGGAAGTGGATGGGACGCTCGCCGCGCCCGTCGCAGCGGTCGCCGCGCTCCTGCTCGCCGTCACTGGCGGGCGGGTCGGCGAGGACAACCTGCTGGTGCTGGCCAGGGCTTCGACGGCTCGGCAGGGAGCGATGACCGTCGTGGCCGCCTCCGGCGTCGGGGCTTACCGCGCCGAGCTCGCGGGGCCGGTGGAGCCGGTGGAGATCCAGGTGGACCGGGCCCGGTCCAGGATGGCGGTGCAGAGCTGGTACGGCGGAGTGCACACCGTCACCGCCTGTCCCGCAGGCACTCGGGTAACCCATCGCGTCCACCGGGTCATCCCCGACCATCCGGGATTCGCGGACGGTATCGCCGAGATCGGCCTGCGTGCCCGTATGGCCCGCGATCTGCGGCAGGTGCTGCACGTTATCGCCGACCGACTCGGCTGCTGACCGTCCGCCTTCCCCCAAAGATCGGGATGTCCGAGTGGGCGATCCCGTCCGTTCGATCAATAGGAGTGCATCATCATGTCCGTCGTCCTCGCCGACCAGTCCGGCGGCTTCTCCAAAACCGGGTTGCAAAGAGTGCGCGACGTGCTGGCCCGGCATGTCGACTCCGGGAAGATGCCCGGAGTCGTCGCACTGTTCAGCCGGGCTGAGGAGACGCATGTCGAACAGCTCGGGACGTATCGCCGCGACGGCGGCGCGCCGATGCGCCGGGACACGATCTTCCGGATGGCCTCCACGTCCAAGCCGGTCTCGGTCGCGGCGGCGATGGTGCTGCTCGACGAGTGCCGGCTGCGCCTGGACGACCCGGTGCAGGAGTGGCTGCCCGAACTCGCCGACCGGCAGGTACTCAAGCGGATCGATGGCCCGCTGGACGACACCGTCCCGGCTCGCCGGCCGATCACCGTACGGGACGTGCTGACCTCCACGTTCGGACTCGGCATGGATATGACCGTGATCGGCACCCCGATCATGGGCGCGGTCTTCGAGAAGGGCATCACGCCCAACCTGCCGACGCCGATGCCCGAGCCGGACGAGTGGATGCGCCGCCTGGGCGAGCTGCCGCTGATGCATCAGCCGGGCGAGCGCTGGCAGTACCAGATCGCCAGCGATCTGCTCGGCGTGCTGGTCGCCCGGGTCACGGGCCTGTCGTTCGAGGCGTTCCTGCGCGAGCGGATCTTCGGCCCGCTGGGCATGAAGGACACCGGTTTCCATGTGCCGGCCGACCAGATCCACCGGCTGCCGCCCCTGTACGCCCCCGACCCGGAGACCGGCGAGTTCCACGTGTGGGACGAGGCCGAAGGCGGGAGGCACAGCGCGCCGCCGGCGTTCCAGAGCGCGGGCGGCGGGCTGAACTCCACCGCCGACGACTACTACGCCTACTTCCGGATGTTGCTGAACGGCGGCACACACGGCAGTGAGCGGATCCTGTCCAAGGCCGCCGTCGAGTTGATGACCACCAATCGCCTCACGCCCCAGCAGCAGGCGGCCCGGCAGGAGTTGGCGACCAACAATGTGCACATCTCCTTCGGTCAAGGCCAGCACGGCGGCTGGGGCTTCGGAATGGCGGTGCGCACCTACCGCGGCGACTACGCGCCCATCGGCCAGTTCGGCTGGGACGGCGGCGCAGGCACCTCGACCTACGCCGACCCCGAGAACCAGCTCACCGGCATCCTGCTCACCCAGGTCGGCGCGTCCGTCCCGAACTCGATCCACCTCATGCACGACTTCTGGGCCACGCTCTACCAGGCCATCGACGACTGACACCAAGCCCGCCAAAAGGCGAGATTTCCTCGCCGGGCTCCCGTAGCCCATCAATCCAGCCCCGCATCCCAAGGAGCGCACACCCATGTCCCTCACTCTCACCGACCAGGACGAGACCACACTGCGAATCGCCGCATACGGCGCCGTCACGCTGCTCGCTGCCGCAGGCGCCGCCGGCAAGCCCCACAAGATCGCCACAGCCGGCTCCATAGCCCTGAACTCGGCGACCGGCCAGGTCGGCCACGTGCTCGCCACGTACCCGCAGGGCAAGGAGCTGGCCGGCAAGTCCACAGCCGAGATCGCCGACCGCGTGCTGCCGGCCCTGACCGCGGCCATGAACCTGCTGAACGCGCAGGCCCCCGCCGAGGCCGACAACTTCCGCCACACCGTCCTCGTCGCCGTCGAAGCCGCCCAGGCCCGCCAGGGCAAGCCCAACCCCGTCACGGTTGAATTGACCCGCAAGATCACCGAAGCCCTCGACGCCGTCTGACCGGCCACCGACCCGCGTGGCCCACAACGTGTCACGGGCCGCGCGGGCTCGTGACACAACGGCGTGGCGGTCCAGGAACCGCGCAGACCCGCCACGACGGCCGAGGCCGCCCAGCACAGGGCGCCGGCGACGCCGTTACGGGCCGAACCGTGTTCGAGTCCGCCAGGCCACTGCCGACGCCCCGCACTCGATCATCACCGCGCCGGGACACGCGCATACCTCCCCGCGCTTCGGGTGCCGGTCCCGGGTCTCACGCTTCCGGTCCCATGAGTTCGAAGTCGTCCTGGGCGAACTCGCGCTGTAGCCGCTCATTTACTGGTGGGGTGTGGATGTTGCAGAGCGGCGCTATTCCTTGGTGTCGTAGGTGGACTCGCGGTCTCTGACAGCGAGATAGGCGGACCAGTTGGGTTGAGTGTAGGCGGCCCACTTATGCGCGGTATCGATCGAGATGCCCAGCAGTTGCGCGAGTACGGGCGGCGCTAGCTTCTCGGCGAGTGAGATGAGCGCGGCGATGCGTGCGGGCTGGACGTGGAAGCCGTGTCGGCGCATGAGCAGGCTGAAGCCGGGTGCGGACATTGGCTGGCCAGGGATATTGCCGGGGAACAGCCACTGTTGGGATGCCTGCGAAGGCGGGAGCAAGGGTTCGTCTTGAGTCGTCGTGGCGAGACCGGCAAGGAGGTCAGCTAGGAGGGGCGGGAGGGAGAGGGCGCTGTTCCGCAGCCGGAGGCAGGTGCCGTCACCCCGCTGCTGGAGGTCGGCCGCGGTCAGGTGCCGGATCTGTTTGGCATGCAGACCGTAGGGCCCCCAAACTCAAGCGGACCCAAACCGTGACCTCGGAGATGGAGGAGCGCAGTCGCCGTGCACCTGGGCGGTCCGCCCCTGCTGCGGGGCCTGTCTTGGGTCCAGGAGACGGTCCGCAAGACCAGCCTTCATCACGGTGAAAGCGCGGATTAAACCGCATGGCGGCGGCGTTATCACTCAGCGGAGCCGATTTGTAGAGATGAGAGTCGGACGGAAGCGAAGGCATGGCTGTGCACGGTGAGTACAAGGTTCCCGGCGGCAAGCTCGTCGTGGTCGATCTGGACGTCGAGGGCGGCGCGCTGCGCAACGTACAGGTATCCGGTGATTTCTTCCTCGAGCCCGACGAAGCCATCCTCGCGATCGACGCGGCCCTGGAGGGCGCCCCGGCCAACACCGACACCGCCGGGCTCACCGCCCGTATCGACGCGGCGCTGCCCGCCTCCACCGTGATGCTGGGCCTGACCTCCGAAGGCGTCGCCGTCGCCGTACGCCGGGCCCTCGCGCAGGCCACCGAGTGGAGCGACTACAACTGGCAGCTCATCCACGAGGCCCCGCAGTCCCCCGCACTCCACATGGCACTCGACGAGGTCATCACCTCCGAGGTGGCCGCCGGACGCCGCCCGCCGACACTACGGGTGTGGGAGTGGAACTCTCCCGCCGTGATCATCGGCAGCTTCCAGTCGCTGCGCAACGAGGTCGACCCCGTCGGCACCGCTCGCCATGGTGTCACTGTCGTGCGTCGCATCTCTGGGGGCGGGGCAATGTTTGCGGAGCCGAGCAGCACCATCACCTACTCGCTGTCAGTGCCCCAGTCCCTCGTTTCCGGCCTCTCCTTCGCGGACAGTTACGCCTACCTCGACGACTGGGTCCTCGCGGCGCTCGGCGACATGGGCATCAAGGCCTGGTACCAGCCGCTCAACGACATCGCGACCGACATCGGGAAAATCGCCGGAGCAGCCCAGAAACGCATCGTGGGCCCCGACGGCGGGCCCGGCGCCGTGCTGCATCACGTCACGATGTCCTACGACATCGACGCCGACAAGATGCTCGAAGTCCTGCGCATCGGCAAGGAAAAGATGTCCGACAAGGGCACCAGGAGCGCCAAGAAGCGCGTCGACCCCCTCCGCCGGCAGACCGGCCTGCCACGCGAGGCCGTCATCGACAACATGATCGACTCCTTCCGCAAGCGCCACGGCCTCACCCAGGGCGCAGTGACCCCTGAGGAACTGGCACAGGCGGAAGAACTCGTACGCACCAAGTTCGGCACTCCCGAGTGGACGGCACGAGTGCCGTAGCAGTTCCTGACTCGCTCGGAGGCTGCGTCGCTCCAGCCAAGTACTCGCAGGTCAGAGCCTCTTGTCGCCGCCAGAGAAGCGTCGTAGTGTCTTCGCGGTACGACCTTCGTGGAGCCCGGCAACACCATCACGTACTCGCTGTCCGTCCCGGACGCCCTCGTCTCCGGCCTCTCCTTCGCGGACAGTTACGCCTACCTGGACGACTGGGTGCTCGCGGCGCTCGGCGACATGGGCATCAAGGCCTGGTACCAGCCGCTCAACGACATCGCCACGGACGCCGGGAAGATCGCGGGCGCGGCGCAGAAGCGGGTGGTCGGTCACGACGGTGCCGTGCTGCACCACGTGACCATGGCGTACGACATCGACGCCGACAAAATGCTCGACGTCCTCCGGATCGGCAAGGAATAGCTCTCCGACAAGGGCACCAGGAGCGCCAAGAAGCGCGTCGACCCACTGCGGCGGCAGACCGGGCTGTCGCGCGAGGCCGTCATCGGCCGGATGGTGGAGTCCTTCCGCAACCGCTACGGGCTCACTCATAGCAGCATCACGCCTGAGGAACTGGCGCGCGCGGAAGAGCTGGCCGCCACCAAATTCAGCAGTGCGGAGTGGACAGCACGCGTGGCGTGAGGAAGCACGTCATGTTGCGGGAGACAGGGCGACCGGGCGTCGGCCTGTCTCTTCACGCCACCACTCTCCCAACGCCAAGGCAGGGCGGTCCACTGCGGAGATCGTTTCCGGCAACCCAGGCACCGTCCGCCCCGTCCCGGCGTGCCAAGTTGCTCGCGGCAACGCACGTTGCCCGTGGCCCGTCATGCTGATGGAATCGACCGCCGAACGGGATGTGTTCCCCGGCGGCGCCCGGATGGACGCGCTGGTCAATGAAGGGGAGAGCGACATGCTGGAGACGGTGGGGCTCACGGCCGCCGAGGGCGACGTGTACCGCCTGCTGCTGGCCGCCGAGTCGGCGTCCGCCGAGGAGATCTCCGGCTGTTCGGGCCTCAGCGCCCCGGCAGTCCAGCGTGTGCTGCTCGCCCTGGCGGCCAAGGGACTGGCGTACGCGGTGGAGGAGAGTCCCGGCTGGTTCGCGGCCATCCCGCCGGAGATCGCCCGGGCCTGCTCCAGCGCCACGCCGAAGCCCTGGAGCAGGCCCGGGCGGTCGTGCTCAACCTGGTGGAGACGTACCGCCGCAGCGCGCGGTCCTGGGGCGCGGGCGAGACGATCGAGATTTGGCGCGGCCGTCGAGCCAGACCCGGCGTACGCCGGCCCCCATGGTCGTGGCGCCCGCCTTGGCGGGGGCGATGCTCTCCCAGAACTCCGCGGCGCCCTTGCGGTGTTCGCTGAGGGTCGCGAAGGAGGTACCGGGGATGGCATTGACCTCGCCGGCCCCGGCTGCGGTGAGCCGGCGCTCGGCGGTATCCGCGTCACCCGCGTACTGGAAGATGAGCGGCAGGCTCGACCGCTCGGCGTACTTCCCCTTGGCCAGGGCCGAGACGTTGAACAGGGCCCTGTCGAGGCGGTCCGCCGCGATCAGGGGAAGCGCGTCGACGGGTATGACCGTCCAGTCGAGCCCGTTCTGACGCTTGATGAACGTGATGTGCTCGCGGCCTTCGGCAGGTTCGACCGAGACGCTCTGCCGGCCCGCCGGGTCCTTCTCCAACGTGACGCGGTCGCCCGTGATCAAGGTGACCTGATGCCGGGTGGATCCGGGCGACTCGGCCGCCTTGCCCTGCACGACCGAGTCGGCCCGATCGGCGTCCTGAGCGGCACCCGGTGTGGCAGTCAGACCCGCCAACAGCGCTGCGAGAGCAGCGGCCGCCACATACTGTGGCCGGGGTCTGTGGACCCTCGGCCACCATCTGCTGTTCATGTGTCTCATCGGGAGAGCATCGCGCCGCAGATGGTGGGAATCAGCACTCTCCACTGTCCAGCAGATGCCAAGTCACCTTTACGCCACGGCACAGGAGCCGCGAAGCATCCCAAACAGTACTGAAGTCGCGAGGGCGGGTCCGGTGTCGTGGTCTGTGTTTCCACCGGGGGGTACCGATGGGCCTTCCCTGACGGCCGAGGAGCCTGACGAGGCTTCCGCTCGCCTTCCACTTCATCAACCGAATCGTGTCGTCCCTGCTGACCGAGGACATGCTGCCCGGTGGCGCACAGAAGTACCGCCTGGTACGGAGCGTGGCGGGCCGCTCGCTGGCCCGTACGGTCCGCCGCGAACTTGTTCCCGGCGAGAGCCTGGCCCTGCTGGAGACGGAGGGGGCGGCGCCCGGGTGGGCGGCGGGCACCCCGATCGGCACCGCGTTCGGTGCGCTGTACGGCGGCGCACCTGGGTGCGGGGCTGCTCAGTGACGAGGACGCGGCGCTGGTGCGGGCATCGGTGGCGGCCTGGGACGGCGTCGCACCGCTCCCCCTGCACGACGAGGCGCTGCCGGACCGGGCGGAGCGGCCGGGTGCACGGCTGGCGCTGCTCGCGGCGCGTGCCCCGTACCGGATCACGGACGACGACGTGGCGGCCTGGCCGGCACCGCCGTTCACCGATCACTGTCTGGTTCAGCTGATCGCGTTCGGCGCGATCTGCGCTGTCGAGCGCATCGAGGCCACCCTGACCGCACGGACCGAGGAGCACGCATGACCGTCACCGACGCGTGGAACGGACAGCTCGGCCGGCACTGGGCCGACCATCCCGACCGCTACAACGCCATGGTGGCCTGCTTCGACGAGCCGCTGTTCGACGCCGCGGCGATCGGCGCGGAGGACCGGGTCGTCGACATCGGCTGCGGCACCGGGTTCTCGACCCGGATCGCGGCGCGGCGCGCCCCACGGGGCCGGGTCACCGGCGTCGATGTCTCCGTGCCGCTCCTCGAACGCGCCAGGGCACTCACCGACTCCGGAGAGTTCCCCTTCGTCTCCTACGAGTTGGGGGACGCACAGGTCCATCCGTTCGAGCCGGCCGGCTATGACGTGGCGATCAGCCGGGGCGGCGTGATGTTCTTCGCCGACCACATCGCGGCGTTCACCAATATCGCGCGCGCCCTGCGCCCCGGCGGCCGGCTGGCGTTCATCTGCCCGCAGCCCCCGTCGCCGGACGGCGAGGAGCGCAAGGCGCTCGGGCTGCTGGCTTCCCTGTTGGGACAGGAGCACGCGGTGGAGAACACCGTGGCGGTGGCCATGGCCTCGCTCTCGGACCCGGAGCGCGTCCGGAAGGTGCTGGGCGCGGCGGGCTTCGAGGAGATCGGCATCGTCCCCGTGACGGCCACGACCCGCTGGGGGCGGGACGCGGCGGACGCGGTGGACTTCTTCATCTCCCGTACGCCGGGTCTCACCGTCTCCGACGCCACCCGGGCCTCGATGATGGACACCCTGCTGCCGTACGAGACGGCGGAGGGCGTGCTGCTGAGGGCGGGGGTGTGGGTGGTCGGCGCCCGCCTGCCGCTCTGACCGGCGGTGTGTCAGGAGCCCGCGGAGGCCGGCGGCCGGTGCTCGTACCAGCGCTGATCGGCCTCCAGCTGGGCCGCGAGGGAGATCAGCAACTCCTCGCTGCGGGAGGGACCGAGCAGCTGGGCGCCGACAGGAAGTCCGTCCGGGGTGAACCCGGCCGGGACATTGATGCCCGGCCAGCCCAGCACGTTCCAGGGCCAGGCGTACGGGCAGGCCTCGGCGATCGCCACATCGGTGCGCCAGGCGCTCAGCCCGTCGAACGTGCCGATCCGGGGCGGCGGTGCGGCGGTCGTCGGGGTCAGCAGCACGTCGTACCCGGCCCCTGCCGGGGAGGTCCGGAAAAGCGCGCCGATCCTGCGGTGCTGACGCACCTCCCGCGCCCTGGCCGCTCGCACCACCCGGCCGCCTAGCCGGGTGCCGGTGCGCAGGGCGCTGCGGGTGCGCGGGTCCAGGAGGGCGGGCTCGGGATGGAGTGCGGCGAGTTCGGCGATCCCGGCGGTGGCTCGGGGAACGAAGCCGAGCCCGATCAGCCCGTAGCGGGGCCTGGCCTCCTCGACATGGTGGCCGAGCCGGGCCAGGGCTTCGGCGAGCGCGGTGACGGCCCGTCGTACGGCCGGGTGAAGGGCCGAGCCGGTGAGGGTGAGCGGGGGCCGCCAGGCGAGGGCGATCCGCAGCCTGCCCGGATCGCGTCCGGCGGCCGCAGAGGCGGCGACGGGCGGCGGCCGGTGCAGGTCGTCGGGGTGCGCTCCGGCGACGGCGTCGAGCAGCAGCGCGGCATCGGCGACGGTCCGGGCCAGCGGGCCGTTGACGGTAAGGCCCTGGAAGGCGTCGTGGTGCGGGTGGACGGAGATCCGGCCGCGCTGCGGTTTGATACCGATGAGATGGGTCCAGGCGGCGGGGATCCGGACGGACCCGGCACCGTCCGAACCGAGCGCGGCGGGCACCAGCCCGGCGGCGACGGCCGCCGCCGAACCACCGGACGAGCCGCCGGGGGTGTGCCCGGTGTGCCACGGGTTACGGGTGGCGCCGAAGCCGGGCCCTTCGGTGAAGGGCCACTGGCCGAGCTCGCAGGAGTTGGTCTTCCCGACGATCACGGCCCCGGCAGCGCGCAGCCGGCGCACGACCTCGCTGTCCGCGGTGGCCGCGGGCAGATCTCCGCGACAGCCGAAGTGAGTGGGCATCCCCGCGATATCGGTGTCGTCCTTGACCGCGACCGGCACCCCGAGCAGCGGCAGCCGCTCCCCCGCGGCGAGCCGCCGGTCGGCTTCCGCGGCCTCGGCCAGCGCGGACGTGGCACGCAGATGACGGAAGGCATTGAGGGTGCTCTGGCTCGCTTCGATCCGTGCGAGGGCAGCGGACACCTGCTGTGTCGAGGTGGTCCGGCCGTCGGCCAACGCCCGTGCGGTGTCGGCCAGTCCGGTCCGGTCGGTCGGCTCGGTGAGTTCCACGGCTTCTGCAGAGGACATGGGGTGCCCGCCTCCCGGATATCGGTGCGTGCCCGCACCTGACGGCCCGTACAGACTTACTGGAGGGTAACGAGTGGGGGCGGTCCACTCAACCGTTCGGCGCGGAGTGCAGGGCGTGGCGGTGTGTGTCAGTGCCGGTTGCTACGTTCTCCGACAGCGGGCCGAGAGCCGCGCGCAGGACACAACCAGGCAGGTGGGGCCAGTGGGCACAGTCGTCGAGAGGGCGTTCCGGGGAGAGTTCGAGACGCACCTGACGGTGCGGCTCGATACCCGTACCGTCGGCGGTGCGCGCCTGGAGGGCTGGGCCGATCACCACGGCCTGAAGCTCACTCATATCGTCCTGGACCGCGGTGCCATGCCCGACCAGCCCATGCTGACCGAGCAGGGCCGAGGCACCCTCATCGAGCAGCGGGCCGCCGCCCGGCTCCGGTCCGCCGAACTGCGGGCGGCGGGCTTCTCCGTCGTACGGGTGAAGATCGAAGCGGCTCCATGGAACGAGGACATTCCGCGGACGGCGGACGAGGCGGCCGAGCTATCGCCGGTCTGCCACTTCGAGCATCACGTCAAGCTGCTGCTTTCGGGTGAGCCGGAGGTGGCCTCGGCGCGGGCCGTGGCCGAGCGGCACAGCGCGCATCTGTCCCGCAACGCCCGCCGCGCCGTCCGGCACGGGCGCCACGAACGGTTCGTCACCCAGCGCTGCCGCGCGGTCGGCCGTCCGGAGGCCCGCGCCCGGCTCGAGGCCCTCCTCGGTGCGCTGGCCGCCGCCGGCCTCGAAGTTGCGGAGGTCGAGGAGGAGTTCGTGGTGCACGACGACCATCCGGCGGTGGACGCGGGGTGGATCGACGAACGGGCCGGGCAACGGGCCGCGGAGCGAGGCGAGCAGTGGGTGACCGCATGAGCGCGGCGGACCGGCCGTTCCCCGGCGAGCCGACCTTCCGCGACCCTTCCCTCGCGGCGCGCTGGCGGACCGCCCGGCGCACCGTTCAGGACCATCTGCTCCAGGTGATCACCGAGTCGTCATGGGGCGACGGCCTGATCCTGCGCGGCAGCCTGCCCCTCCAGGCCTGGGTGGGCGCCGCTGCCCGGGAACCGGGCGATCTGGACTGGATCGTGCTGGAGCCGTCGACGGACGACTTCGTCGACCGCCTCGCCCCCTATCCGTACGTCGACGGGATCGACGTCGTCCAGCAGTGGCCCGAAGCCGCGGACGGCGCGGCGGCCCCCGAGCTGTGGACGGACGGCGACAGCCCCGCCACCGGCGGCGCGCGGCCCGTGCTCGCACCCGAGGGCCTGCGCTGGCTCGACTCCGATGCCCTGGAGCCGAGTCCCGAACCGCGGGACGAGGTCGCCGCAGCGCTCAAGGCGGGTCCGCCACCGCCCGAGGGCATCCGGATCGATCCTGGCGCGGTGACGTCGGACGGCGTATGGATGTACCGGACGTACGAGACGCCCGGCGTGCGCGTCGTCGTCCCGTGGCAGGCGGACGGGCTGCCGCCGGGCCGGCTGCGGATGGATTTCGCCCAGGACGAGCGGCTGCCCGAGGCTCCGGTGTGGACGGCCTGCCCGCGGATCGACGGCGGGCCGCCCCTGCCGGTGCGCACGGCCGGTCAAGGACTCTCGCTCGCCTGGAAGCTGTTGTGGCTCTCCGAGGACTGGCAGGCCGAGGGCCGGTCGGCAGCCAAGGACCTGTACGACGCGGTGCTGCTGGCCGAACACCCGCGGACCCGGTTGTCGCCGCGGCTGCTGCGCACGGTGCTCGGCCCGCACGCGTCCGGTTTCAGTCCGGAGGCGGTGCTGGACTGGCTGGTGGACTGGTCGGCGTTCCACGCGGAACACCGCTGGGTGGACGGCGATCCGGACAGGCTGCGGGCGCGGTTGGCCCGTGCGCTCGCCGCACTTCTGGACCGGGCTCCGGAGCGCTGATGACGCGGTCGACGAGTCGGAGACCGTCTCGGGGGCCGATACCCGCGGCGGCGCACGACATCGGCCACCGCAGGTACCGCACAAGCCTTACGGCTGGACGCTGATCTCGCCGATCCCGGTGCCGAGGCCGGCGCAGTGCGCGGTGGACTGGCCGGACTGACCCGGGTTGAGGGTGACGTGTTCACCGTCCACGTCCGGCGACCAGCCGCAGACCAGGTGCACCCAGAAGGTCTGCGCCGTGGTGCCGTTGTTCCGGCACAGCGCGTATCCCGTGTAGTCGTCGATCTCGTGCTTGCCCGTCTCGCAGGACAGACCGGGCGGCGTCGCCCTGGGCGAAACAGCGGTGGCCGTGGTCGCGGGTACCGCGAGGGCGGCGGTCGCCCCCGCGACCACGGCGCCCCGCAGCACGGCCCTGGACACACTCCCCATGGACCTGGACATCGACATGGACATGGACAACTTCATGTTTCGCTTTTCCCCTTCGCGGTGACGAACTCGGTGCCCCGACACCGTCCCCCACTGTCCGTGACCAGAAACAAGGCAGCACCTCACCCTGTGTACGCGGGTGGGAGTCTTGCATGTGCCGGTGGGGGTTGCGATCCGAAATCGCGGCCGATCCCGCCGCGGCGTACGCTCGAAAGGTCGGACCGCGGAACTGAACGGCCCGGCAGCCCCTGCCGAGGGAGGCGACGTGACCGGCGAACGCATCGGCACGCGTGCGACCGCCTGGGCAGCGACCGTCGTGGTCGGGCTCACGAGCGGCGGCGTGATCGGCGCAGATACGGCGCGGGCGGACGACTCCATCGACACGCTCTCCGCCCAGCAGATCGTCGACCGCTCCCGCGACGCCTTTCTGAGCGCTCATTCCCTGCACCTCAGCACCCGCGGCGATCCAGGCAACGGCAGCGCGCCGACGAGCCTGGATCTCATCGTGGACCGGGCCGGCAACTGCACGGGGTCGGTGGGTCTCGGCGGGAAGCTGGGGTCCGTCCGGATCGTGAAGCGGGGCAACACCGTGTGGGTCAAGCCGGACGCCGACTTCTGGAAGAACCGGGCCCCTGGCGTCGGCTCCGCCCTCGCCGCGATCCTCGCCGGGCGCTATATCAAGGGCTCGGCCTCGGACCCACGGCTGAGCAGCCTGTCGAGCGCCTGCGACCTGGACACGTTCCAGAAAGTGGTCAGCGACAACGCGGACACCGGCAAGGGGACGCTGACGAAGGGAAGGAAGACCACACTCGCGGGGGCTTCCGTCGTCCCGCTGGTCCGGACGTGGCACGGTCAGAAGCTGACGATGTACGTCGCGGCCACGGGCAAGCCGTATCCGCTGAGAATCGATGTGACGGGCGGCTCGCCGAAGGCGGACGCGACCGTGGGCTTCTCCGCCTTCGACAAGCCGGTGCCCACGACCACGCCGCCGCCGGACGAGACAGTCGACATCAGTGCGCAGGAGACCCGGACGACCTGACGGCCTGCCTCCCGCTGAGCAGCACGTACAGCACCAGCGAGGAGGCCAGGCCGACCGCCCAGCCGTAGTCCGCGAGCGGCTTCAGGAACGGGATCAGGCCGTCCGCCGGGAACGGGCCCTTGCCGGGGGCCGAGTGGGAGCCGCCGATCGCGAGGACGCCGCCGACCGCGAAGGCCAGGACGGCGCGCCAGTTCCAGCCCTGCGTGTACCAGTAGCGGCCGCCGGGGCGGTAGAGGTCGACGAGGTCGAGGACGGTGCGGCGGACGATCCAGTAGTCGGCGATCAGGATGC
This sequence comes from Streptomyces sp. NPDC005181, assembly GCF_040608395.1. Lineage (NCBI taxonomy): Bacteria > Bacillati > Actinomycetota > Actinomycetes > Kitasatosporales > Streptomycetaceae > Streptomyces > Streptomyces sp. NPDC005181. The sequence continues at coordinate 14,454 of NZ_JBEXID010000069.1, read as the reverse complement.
CCGCGACCGTACCGAGCAGGCCTCCTACCAGGCCGAGCCAGGTGAAGATGTACAGCTCGGGGGTCTCGGTGAGCTTCCACGGCATGATCAGGACGCCGACGACGCCCGTGATCAGCGCACCCTTGCGGAAGTTGATGAGCTTGGGTGCAAGGTTGGCCAGGTCGTACGCGGGTGACACCACGTTCGCCGCGATGTTGACGGAGATCGTCGCGATCAGCACCGTCACCAGGGCGTAGAGCAGACCGAAGACGTTGTCGGTCCTGGCGACGAGCTGGACCGGGTCCCAGATCGCCTCGCCGTACACGGCCTGCGAGCCGGAGGTGACCAGGACCGAGAGGAGCGCGAAGAGCGTCATCGTGGTCGGCAGGCCCAGCGACTGCCCCCAGACCTGGGCACGCTGTCCGGCGCCGAAGCGGGTGAAGTCGGGGATGTTCAGGGAGAGCGTGGCCCAGAAGGCGATCATGCCCATGAGGGACGGGAAGAAGACCGGCCAGAAGTCCGCGCCCCAGCCGAGCTTCGACGGCTGGTCGAGGAGCGGGCCGAAGCCGCCGGCCTTGACGGCGACCCAGATCAGCAGCACCACCGCGCCGACGATGACGAACGGCGCCGCCCAGTTCTCGAACCGTCGCAGGGTGTCCATCCCCCGGTAGATGATGGCGAGTTCGAGCGCCCAGAAGAGGACGAAGCAGAACCAGAGCGTCCAGGGCTGACCGCCGATCTCGGCGGCATTCGCCCAGCCGCCGAAAATCTTCCCGAGCAGGGTGAAGATGCCGACGCCGCCGATCCAGGTCTGGATGCCGAACCAGGCGCAGGCCACCGCGGCGCGGATCAGCGCGGGCAGATTGGCGCCGCGCAGGCCGAAGGAGGCGCGGGCCAGAACGGGAAACGGGATGCCGTACTTGGGTCCGGCGTGGCCGGTGAGCAGCATCGGCCCGAGCACGATGAGGTTGGCCAGCGCGATGGTGAGGACGGCTTGTTTCCAGTCCATGCCGAGGGCGACGAGCCCGGAGGCGAGCATCCAGGACGGGATGTTGTGGGCCATCCCGACCCAGAGCGCGGCGAAGTTGTACGTGGTCCAGTTGCGCCGCTCCAGGGGAACGGGCAGCAGGTCGTCGTTGATGAAGCGGTTGTCGGCGGGGACGGCGCCGGGGGCGAGTTCCACGCGTCCTGACAGGTCGGGTATCAGGTCCTGCGAGGGAGTCGATGGAGTCGGCGGGGTGGGTGGGGCTGTCGATGCCATGGCGGCTGGACCCTTCGCTCGGGAGCGGTGCCGTGCGGGGCTGTGAAGCGGGGGGGAGGAGAGAGAAGCGGGGGGGTTGGAGACGCAGGGCGTGCGGAGAGGAGGGTCAGCGGGACAGTGCGGGGATGATCTCGGAGCCGTAGGCGTCGATGGTCGCCTCGCGTGCGTCGTGCATGTTGTAGACCGCGAACTGGTCGACGCCCAGGTCGCGCAGTGCCTGAAGCTTCTCGATGTGCGCCTCGGCGGGGCCCAGCAGGCAGAACCGGTCGACGATCTCGTCCGGCACGAAGGCGGTGTCCGGATTGCCGGTGCGGCCATGGTGGCTGTAGTCGTAGCCGGACCGCCCGGCGATGTACTCGGTGAGGGCCTCCGGGACCAGTCCGGAGTGTGCGCCGTACCGGGACACCAGGTCCGCCACATGATTGCCGACCATCCCGCCGAACCAGCGGCACTGCTCCCGGGCATGGTCGAGGTCGTTGCCGACATAGGCGGGGGCTGCGACGCAGATGGTCACGGCGTCCGGGTCGCGGCCCGCCTCCGCCGCCGCGTCACGTACCGCCTTGATCATCCACTCGGTGAGGTACGGGTCGGCGAGCTGGAGGATGAAGCCGTCGGCCTTCTGCCCGGCGAGGGCGAGCGCCTTCGGGCCGTACGCGGCCATCCAGACCGGCAGTTTGCCGTCCTTGACCCACGGGATCTGGACCTGCTGTCCGTCGATGATCGCCTCCCGGCCCTCGGCGAGGTCGCGGATGACGTCGATGGCCTCACCGAGGCGGGCCAGAGTGTTGGGCCTGCGTCCGGCGACCCGCATCGCCGAGTCGCCCCGGCCGATGCCGCAGACGGTGCGGTTGCCGTACATGTCGTTGAGGGTGGCGAAGGTGGAGGCGGTCACCTCCCACGTGCGGGTGCCCGGGTTGGTGACCATGGGGCCGACGACGAGGCGTTCGGTGTGTTCGAGGATGCGGCTGTAGATGACGAACGGTTCCTGCCAGAGCACCGCCGAGTCGAAGGTCCACCCGTAGCGGAACCCGTTGCGTTCGGCGCGGCGCATCAGGCCGACGACGGCGGAGGCGGGCGGGTCGGTCTGGAGGACGAGTCCGAAGTCCATGACAGGTGCTCCTAGTCCAGATACTGGCTGGTGGCGCGCGGGGTGTACATGCCGTGGCCCGCGCGTCCCGTGAACTTCCGCTGATCGATGACGACTTCGCCGCGCGAGAGGACGGTGTCGACCTGTCCGGTGAGCCGCTTCCCCTCGTACGCCGAGTAGTCGACGTTCATGTGATGGGTCTCTGCGGAGAGGGTCTGCTCGGCGTGCGGGTCGTAGATGACGACATCGGCGTCGGCGCCCGGGGCGATGGTGCCCTTCTTCGGGTAGAGACCAAACATCCGGGCCGGGGAGGCGCAGGCGATCTCGATCCAGCGGCGACGGGAGATGCGGCCCTCCACGACCGCCTGATGCAGCAGGTCCATCCGGTTCTCCACACCGGGCATCCCGTTCGGGATCTTGGAGAAGTCGCCGCGGCCCATCTCCTTCTGACCGGAGAAGCAGAACGGGCAGTGGTCGGTGGAGACGACCTGGAGCTCGTTGTTCCGCAGGCCCCGCCAGAGCGCCTCCTGGTGCTCCTTGGGCCGCAGCGGGGTGGAACAGACGTACTTGGCGCCCTCGAAGTCCGGTTCGGCGAGGTTGTCGGTGGAGAGGAAGAGGTACTGCGGACACGTCTCGCCGAAGACCGGAAGTCCCTTGTGGCGGGCGGCCGCCAGTTCGGCGACGGCCTCGTCGGCCGAGACATGCACGACATACAGCGGGGATCCGGCGACGCGGGCGAGCTGGATGGCGCGGTGGGTGGCCTCGGCCTCCAGCGCCACCTTGCGGACATCGCCGTGGTAGCGCGGGTCGGAGCGGCCCGCGGCCAGCGCCTGCTCGACGAGGACGTCGATCGCGATGCCGTTTTCGGCATGCATCATGATCAGCCCGCCGTTGCCGGCGGCCCGTTGCATGGCACGCAGGATCTGGCCGTCGTCGCTGTAGAAGACACCGGGGTAGGCCATGAACAGCTTGAAGGAGGTGACGCCCTCCGAGACCAGTAGGTCCATCTCCCCCAGCGTGGACTCGTTCACGTCGGAGAGGATCATGTGGAAGGCGTAGTCGATGGCGCAGTTGCCGTCGGCCTTCGCGTACCAGGCGTCGAGCCCTTCGCGGACCGCGCGCCCCACGGACTGGATGGCGAAGTCGATGATCGTGGTGGTGCCGCCCCAGGCGGCCGCCCTGGTCCCGGTCTCGAAGGTGTCGGCGGCGTAGGTGCCGCCGAACGGCATCTCCATGTGCGTATGCGCGTCGACACCGCCGGGGATGACGTACTTGCCGGTGGCGTCGATGGTCCGGTCGGCGGTCCAGCTCTCGGCCGCGGCGGTGCCGTGCGCGGCGAGTGCGGCGATGCGGCCGCCCTCGATGAGTACGTCTGCGTGGAGTTCGTCGGACGCGGTGATGACGAGGCCGCCGTGGATGACGGTGCGGCTCATGTACCCCTCCTCACTGTGGCGGAACGGGTCTACGCACGTAGACAAGGTGCGTGGTGAAGAACGTAGAAGTGGGTTGCCCACTGTGGCAATACCACTGCGGCTAACCGCTGAAGACGTTTCCGTTTCCGGGCATGGCGTACACCGTCGGCCCAAAGCCGACACCGCGTCACGTCGTATACATCGGTGCGCGGATGTGGCGGGAGGTGAGCCGCCCGGCGCGGCAGGCCAGGTTCGGGGGAGCGAACCTGCCGCGCCGCACCGGGCGACGCGTAGCGGGGTCCCTCGGCAGGAAATGACGGCGCCCCGGCTTCGGACCGGGATCAGATACGGATGCGTCGTCCCGGCCGAGGCGTGCGGCCCGGGGGGACGCCGGAATCAGGCGTCCCCCTTTGGGGGGTGTCCGGCGGATCCGGGCCGGACACGCCCTGGTCGTGACTCGGGGGCCGTGCCGGTGCTTCGGGCACCTCACCCCACCGCGTGCAGCGCGTCGGCGAGGATCCTCGCGCCCTCCTCCGCCTCGGCGATGGACAGCGACAGCGGCGGGGCGATCCGCAGCACGCTGGTGTTGTGCCCGCCACCCTTGCCGAGGAGCAGCCCACCCTCGCGGGCCGCTTCGAGTACGGCGGTCGCCGCTTCCGGGTCGGCCTCGTCGGTGCCGGGCTTCACCAGCTCGATGCCGATCATCAGGCCCCGGCCGCGCACTTCGCGTACGCACTCCACTCCGGCGCCGATCGCCCGCAGCCGCTCGATGAGCAGTCCGCCGACGCGTCGCGCGTTGCGCTGGAGGTCGTGTTCCAGGAGGTACGAGAGGTTGGCGAGGCCTGCCGCCATGGTGACCGGCGAGCCGCCGAACGTCGAAATGGAGTTGGCGTCCAGGCAGTTCATGACATCGGCGCGGGCCACGACACCGCCGATCGACATGCCGTTGCCGATGCCCTTGGCGAAGGTGAGCATGTCCGGCGGTCCGTTCCGGTCGTGCGCCTGCCAGCCCCAGAAGTGTTCGCCGGTACGGCCCCAGCCGGTCTGCACCTCGTCGGAGATCCACAGGATGCCGTGCCGGCTCAGCACTTCCCGGAACGCCGCGAACAGGCCGTCGGGCGGGGAGGTGAATCCGCCGACGCCCTGGATGGGTTCGGCGATCAGCGCGGCGGCGCCGCGGGTGTGCCCGAGCAGATCCTCCAGATCGGCCACGCACGCCTTGATGAACTGTGCGTCGCTGAGTTCCGCGTACGGTCCCCGGGTGCGGACGCCGCCGTGGACGTACAGCGTCTGCAGCGGGGACAGACTCGTGGGCGACCAGGCCTTGTTGCCGGTGATGGAGACGGCCGAGAACGACCTGCCGTGGTAGCTGTTGCGCATCGCGAGGACCTGGTTCGACCCGCGGTACGTGGTGGCGAGCAGCAGGGCCGTGTCGTTGGCCTCGGTGCCGGAGGTGGTGAAGAAGACCCGGGCGTCCGGAATGCCGGAGAGCGTGGCGATGCGCTCGGCGAGTTCGACCATCGGCCGGTTCAGGTAGAGCGTCGAGGAGTGGATCAACCGCCCGGCCTGCTCACTGACCGCCTTGGTCACTTCGGGCAGGGCGTGTGCGGTCATCGTGGTGAGGATGCCGCCGAAGAAGTCGAGGTAGCGATTGCCGTCCGCGTCCCAGACATGGCGGCCCTCGCCATGGGTGAGCTCCAGCGGGTGCCGGTAGTAGAGCGCGAGCCATTCGGGGCTGACGGCGAGATGGCGTTGGTGGAGACTGCTCACGGCTCCACCAGTCCTTCGTACGCGTCGGGGCGGCGGTCCCGGTAGAACGCCCACTGCTGGCGAACCTCCTCGATGAGACCGAAGTCGAGGTCACGGACGAGGAGTTCCTCCTCCTTGTCGCTGGCCACCTCCCCGACGAACTGGCCGCGCGGATCGACGAAGTAGCTGGTTCCGTAGAAGTCGTTGTCGCCGTACTCCTCCTGGCCGACGCGGTTGATCGCGGCGACGAAGTACTCGTTGGCGACGGCGGATGCGGGCTGTTCCAGCTGCCAGAGGTAGCTGGACAGGCCCCGTGAGGTGGCGGACGGGTTGTACACCAACTGGGCTCCGTTCAGTCCGAGTTGACGCCACCCCTCGGGGAAGTGCCGGTCGTAGCAGATATAGACGCCCACCTTGCCGACGGCGGTGTCGAAGACCGGCCAGCCGACATTTCCGGGCTTGAAGTAGTACTTCTCCCAGAAGCCCTTGACCTGCGGGATGTGATGCTTGCGGTACTTGCCGAGGTAGGAGCCGTCGGCGTCGATCACGGCGGCGGTGTTGAAATAGAAGCCGGACTGCTCGATCTCGAAGACCGGCACGACGATCACCATGCCCGTCTCGCGGGCGAGCTCCTGCATCCGCCGGACGGTCGGCCCGTCCGGGACGGCCTCGGCCCAGCGGTAGTGCTCGGGCTCCTGCACCTGGCAGAAGTAGGGGGCGTTGAACACCTCCTGGAAGCCGATGATCTTCGCCCCCTGCCGGGCGGCCTCGCGAGCATGCTCCTCATGCTTGGCGATCATGGATTCGGTGTCGCCGGTCCAGGTCGCCTGGACGAGTGCGGCGCGTACGACGTGGGACATGAGCTGCTCCTTCGACGCGGCGTCAGAGAGCCTCTACGCGATTTCTACGCACGTAGACTCGGTGCATAGGAGGAGAACGTAAGCCCCGCCACACGGCGGGGCAAGACCATCGCCATGAACCGGCTGAGTCGATCACGTTTCATACCCGTGCGGTCCACACTTCCGATCACCTCGCGCCCCGGCTGCACGCTCAGGTCTCACGGGCAGCGCCGCGTCACCACCCCGTCTCCGCATCGCGTGACGCCACCTCGACGGACCGGGCCCTCACCGGACGTCCGCTAAGGGGTGTCCGCAATGCCCGCCACGCGCAGGGCGTGCACCAGGTCCCACTCCCGCTCCGGTGACACCGTACGGGCGGCGGCCAGAAGTTGCGGAACGAGTTGGCGCGGATCGCCCGCCGCGATCAGGGCCGCATCCTCCGGGGTGCGTACGCGGACGAAGGCGCCCATCAGCGCCTGCGCCTCCGGTTCGAGACCTGCCCGGTCCAGGGCGAGCACGGCGTCGGCGATCTCCGCCGCGGGCCGCGCCACTCCTTGGCGCAGCAACTGCCCGCAGTCGTCGGCCCGGCCGGCGGCGGCCAGTGCACCGGCCGCGGCGGCCAGCTCGACGGGCGGCAGCGAGGACACCTCCCACAGCAGGGTCGCCCAGTCGGCCGCCAGACCCGACCTGTGCAGCTCCACGGCGAGCAGGGGCAGCCGGCCGGCAGGCCAGCCGGCAGCCTCGCACAGCACGCCGTGGGCCTCGCCGCTGCGACCCTCCGTACGCAGCCGGACAAGCGTCTCCACGGCTTCGGTGGCGGCGCGTTGCGCGGCGGGGTCCGGGGCGGGCCGGGCGGACGTACGGTCCCGGCCGTCGGCGTCCGCCTCGGTGGAGGCGCCCCCGAAGCGGGCGCCGCGCGGGACGGCGGCGTTGACCGGCGGGACGGGGAGCACGGGCACGGCGACGGGGGCGGCGACGCCGGCGTCGTCGTCCTCCACCTCAAGTCCGGCGAAGCGGGCGCCGCGCGGCTTCTTGCGCTTGGGGGCGGGGGGTTGGGGTCGGTCGGGGGCGGAGGATGACGGTCCGGCGGCAGGGCGCCGGCGGGCGTCGGGGGCCCTCTCGCTTCCGGCGACGGGAGCGGGGCCGGGTGCGGGCACCCGTGGCCTCACAGGTTCGGCACGGGGCTCCTCCTCCGCCCGGAACCATCCCTGCGGCACGGTCACGGCCGACAGCCGCTTGCGCAGGTCCGTGCAGCGCGCCGAGGCGCGCATGTGGTCGTCCTGGGCCCATGCCAGCGTGTCCGGGTCCGGCGGCTGCGCGCCGCTGTTCACCCCGGCCGCGCGCACCCGCTGGGCCGCGTACGCCTGCTCGCGAAGCATCAGCTCCAGGCGCTCGACGAGTGCCTGGCGTCCGCCCGGCCGCCGGTCGTGGGCGGCTGCCGATGCGGAGTACAGCGCGGCGGCGCGTACCGACTCGCGCTCGGCAAAACCGGTGCCGCGTTCGCCGGCCAGATCCTGCAGCAGCGACTCCACCACGTCCCACGGCGGGATCTCCGCCCCGTCGAGGCAGGCCCGCATGCCGGCGGGGTCGCGTCGGCAGAACACTCCGTACCAGCCGCGCCCCGGGTCGAGCAGGGCCGTGAGGTTCCGCAGATATTGCGCGAACTCGGCTACTTCTCCAGCAAGTTGATGCACCGTCATCGTCGCCCTCACCCAGCGTCGACTGGAGTACTCCAGTCCGCAGGCATTCGATCGCAGGCGTGTTACGGGACGGCTACGCACACTTTTCGGCTGGGGTGCGGTCGGCGCACCGCCGCGGGCGCACGCCCCCCACGGCAGGCCGGGTCAGAAGGTGACGGCGATCCCGATGTGGGGGCGCTTGCCGAGCCGCACCACCATCGCCGGCCAGTCGACCAGCCAGAACTTCCAGGTGTACTTGCGGGCGAGTACCTGGCGCACCGCGCGTGTCCCCGCCTCGTCGAGCAGCCGCGCCGCACCCTCTGCGCTCGGCGCGCCCTCCGCGATCCGGCCGCGCACGTCGCAGACCGTGACGACCACCCGGCTGTCCTTGCGCAGCCGTTTCACCTTCCACGAGTCGGCGCGGGTCCAGATCAACAGCTCGTCGCCGTCGGCCGCCGCCCACACGGGCGTGGCAACGGCGGTGCCGTCCTTCCGGTACGTGGTCAGGCTGACGTACGCGCTGCGGTCGAAGTCCTGCAGAGTCCGGGAAGTCACGGCGGTGACCCTACGCGCCCCGGCACCGGGTGCGCACCCGGCGGGTACCGACCGGGCGACGGGTGCGGGCGCGGGTGCGGGCAGTGACCGGCCCGGCCGCGCCCGTACGGCTCCGCGGTCAGCCGGCCAGCGGGACGGCCACATCCGGTTCCGGGGCGCAGCGCATCAGGAGCTCGTCCATGGAGAGGCCCAGCGCCCCGGCCAGTGCCGCGACGGTGAAGAACGCGGGGGTCGGGGCGCGGCCTGTCTCGATCTTGCGCAGCGTCTCGGCGGAGATGCCGGCGCTCGCGGCGATCTCGACCATGCTGCGGGCGCCTCGCGCCTCGCGGAGCAGCCGGCCGAGCCGTTCGCCGCGCAGGCGTTCTTCCGGGGTCAGAGGCGTTCGTACCATGCAGACAGTCTAGTACTGCCGTTATTCTCATACCGCCGTTATTCTCATACCGCTTCGACCGGTATAGTAATTGGCATGGTCCAGCTCAAGACAGATACATCCATAGAGGCGATGCGCGAGGCAGGCCGGGTCGTGGCCCAGTTGCTGACGGCCGTACGGGAGGCGGCGGCGGTCGGCGTGTCGCTGCGCGAGCTCGACGAGGTGGCGCGCGACGTGCTGCGCGGGGCGGGCGCCGGGTCGCCGTTCCTGAACTACAAGCCGCATTTCGCGCCCACCCCGTTCCCCGCCGTGATCTGCGCGTCCGTCAACGACGCGATCGTGCACGGCATCCCGAGCGACCAGCGGCTGCGCGACGGCGACCTGGTGAGCATCGACGCGGGCGCGACGCTCGACGGCTGGGTCGGCGACTCGGCGATCAGCTTCACCGTCGGCCGCGCCCGGCCCGCCGACACGCGGCTGATCGACACTGCCTTCGAGGCGCTGGAGGCGGGGATCGCGGCGGCCGTCGTCGGCAACCGGATCGGCGACATCGCGCATGCGATCGGCACGGTCTGCCGGAAGGCCGGATACGGCATCCCGGAGGGCTTCGGCGGCCATGGTGTGGGCCGGTCCATGCACGAGGACCCGGCCGTCCCCAACGAGGGACGACCGGGTCGCGGCATGCCGCTGCGGCACGGGATGGTGCTGGCCATCGAGCCGATGCTGATCGGTGGCGGCCGGGACGCGTTCCACCCGGACCGGGACGGCTGGACGCTGCGCACGTCCGACGGGAGCCGGGCGGCGCACGCCGAGCACACGGTGGCGATCACGGATGCGGGACCCCGCGTCCTCACCGCGCTCTGACACCGCCCGACCGTGCACCATGAAGCAGCGGCGTGGGGCTATTCTTCGACGATCTGTCATGGATTCCCGCTCGGCTTCACGACCATCGCCGAACCGCCGCCGCGCCGGACCTTCTCCGCCGCGGCGAGCCACCGCCCGTCCGGCAGCCGCTGCACACCCGTGGCCGCCCCGATCTCGGGGTTGAGCTTGAAGACATGCCCCAGCGACTCCAGCTCGGCCCGTACCGGACTGTTCCACAGCCCTGGTTCGAGCTCCGTCGTCGGCGAGTTGCGCTGACTGGCGCGCGGCGCCGCGATCGCGTCGACCAGCGGAAGGTCCCGGTCGACGGTGCCGATGAGCGACTGGAGCACGGTGGTGATGATCGTGGCACCGCCCGGCGACCCCAGAGCCAGCACCGGCTGCCCGTGCTTCAGCACAATGGTCGGCGAGATCGAGGACCGCGGCCGCTTGCCCGGACCCGGTAGATTAGGGTCGTGCACCGCCGGGTTGGCGGGGGCGAACGAGAAGTCCGTCAGCTCGTTGTTGAGCAGATAGCCGCGCCCCGGCACGGTGATGGCGCTGCCGCCGGTCTGCTCGATGGTCAGGGTGTACGCGACGACGTTGCCCCACCTGTCGGCGGCCGTCAGATGCGTGGTGTTCTCCCCTTCGTAGGTCGTCGGGGCGGCCGTTCCACCCTGCGCGCAGTCGGCCGGGTGGCGCGGGTCGCCCGGGGCGAGCGGGCTGGTGAGCGCCGCATCGTCCTTGATCAGGCACTCCCGCGAGTCGGCGTACCGCTGGCTGAGCAGGTCGCGCGTCGGTACGTCCTCGAAGGCCGGGTCACCGACCCACCGCCCGCGGTCCGCGAACGCGATCCGGCTCGCCTCGATGTAGCGGTGCAGATACCGCGCCTCGGTCGCCCGCGAAAGGTCCGTGGACTCAAGGATGTTGAGGGCCTCTCCCACACTCGTGCCGCCGGACGACGACGGCGCCATGCCGTACACGTCGAGGCCGCGGTAGCCGACCTTCGTCGGAGCCTGCCGCAGTGCCCGGTAGGACCGCAGGTCCTTCGCCGTGAGGTCGCCGGGGCGCACCACGCGGGTCGCCTCCGGGTCGACGGGCGGCTTGCGCACGGTCCGTACGACATCGTCGGCCAGGTCACCGCGGTACAGCTCGTCGATGCCCTCGCGGCCCACCTTCTCGTACGTACGGGCAAGATCGGGGTTCTTGAAGACGGAGCCGACCACCGGCAGCTGCCCGCCCGGCAGGAAGAGCTTCGCCGTGTCCGGGAAGTCGGCGAACCTGGCCTGGTTGCCCTCCGTCTGCGAACGGAACGTGGAATCGACGACGAAGCCGTCCCGCGCGAGACGTTCGGCCGGCTTCAGCAGCCTGCCCAGCGACTTGCTGCCCCAGGCGTCGAGCGCGGTGCCCCAGGTGGCCGGAGTGCCGGGCGTGCCCACGCCCAGACCGCTGGTGACGGCGTCCGCGAAGGCGAGGGGCTTCCCGTTCTCCAGAAAGAGCGAGGAGTCCGCGCTGCGCGGGGCGGTCTCGCGGCCGTCGATGGTCTCCACGGTGTGCTTCTTGGCGTTGTAGTAGACGAAGTAGCCGCCCCCGCCGAGGCCCGCCGAGTACGGCTCGGTCACGCCGAGCGCGGCCGCGGTGGCCACGGCGGCGTCGACGGCGTTGCCGCCCTCACGGAGCACCTCGATCCCGGCGGCCGTCGCGTCCGCGTCGACGCTGGCGACCGCACCGCCGTATCCCACGGCGACGGGCGACTTGGGCGATGGCGCGGCCGGCGGCGCCAAGGAGGTCGGGGCGGCCGCACCAACCGTGATGACAGCGGCCAGTACACTCAATAACGACATGTTCCGCGCGACCGAACGTCGCATGGGCACCTCCGGTGAAGGATCGTCCGCGCAGGCTAACCCCGTCTCACCCGTCTCGTCAGGACCGCCGGTGAACATAGGTGCGAGAGACCGCTAACATGCCCGCCCATGACTGACGACGTACGCAACCTCGTGCTGGGCGTGATAGCAGTCGGTATCGGCGCCGCCCTCGGCTGGATCGCCCGCACCTATCTCTGGCGCCGCAAGCTCCGTCGAAAGCAGGCCTTCTTCGGGCTGCCCGGAAACTCCGAGTGCCTGCTCGTCGTCAACCGCGACGCGGGCGGCGACGGAGCCGTCCACCGCCACGACGTCTTCGCCCTGCTCGAACTCTCGGCGCTGATCAAAGACAATGGCCAGCGGCTTCAGGCTCGCCCGTATCTCGACCGGGTCCGGCTGCCATGCCGGTACGGCCTCCATGTCCTTCAGCAACGTCATGGCCTCGGCCCAGACGCCAGCCTTCAGCCAGCGGTGGGCCTGCGTCTGCAGGGTCGTCCAGTCGATGCCGTACCGCTGCGCCAGCTCTTTGAACCGGTCGCCCGAGACAGCTTTGTCCAGTAGAGCCTCGACCATTGTGCGCCGGTCGATGACGGACCGAGAGCCGCCCATGAGAGGCTTGATCCGTTCCCACGCCTCGTCGGTCAGAACAGGAACGTCCTGGCCTTCCTGGAAGAACCACTCCCGAATCGCGCAGGCGATGCCCCTGCGTCGCGGGGCGCACCTGACGACCTTGGCCTGAAGACCCACCATGCGCAGCAACTCCGCCTTCTCCGCGGGCTCGATGTCCTTCAGGTTCCGCCGCGCCACCTCTGCGAGACGCTCCAGCCCCTGCAGGCGCTGACCCGCCTCGACAGCCTCCCTCTGCCAGGCTTTCGCCTCTAGGTGCTGCTTCTCCAGGCCCGCCAGGGCCTCTTCGTGAGGTATCGTGGCCCTTTCTGCGGCTTCTTCGGCCTCTTCCCGGCTTAGTCCTCGGCGCAGTGCCCGTTTGGCCGCTGCAGCGGCCGTGACATCGATCAGGTCTTCCGTCTCGGCGATCTGCTGATCCAGCTCGGATATGCGCTTGCTGTAGTCCACCCGCTGACTGGTGGCGTCCAGCCAGTCCTGGGCCATGGCCTTCATGCGGTCGGCGTCGCTCAGCAGCGCTACGACGTCGCCCCACATCTGCCGCTCGATACTGGTCGCCTCCAGGTAGGGACACGTGCAGCGGTCGCCGGCCCCGGCGTAGGACTCGTGCCGTCCCTTGCAGCGGTAGATCACCTCTGTGGGCCGGTGCTGATGCCCCTCATAGGTGCGATCGCACGGGCTGGTCATGAGGCCGGTGAGGATGTAGACCCTGGACCGGGTCTTCACCGCCGGTCGACGCTGGGTCATGGCAGTCCTCAGTCCCGCGATCTCCTCGCCGGTGAAGACTGGGGGCAGGTCGATGACGACGGTGTCCCCGTGGATGGGGTTACCGTCCGGGTCCCGCTCTGCCGATCTGCCGCGCCATACGACGCGGTTCTCCATGACCGCGTCGCCGAGCAGGCGGCATCTGATGTTCTTCGCGGTCCAGTGCGTGCCCGAACGCGTGTTGCGCTGCTCTGCGTTGAGAGTAAGGGCGGTTTCTTCCCAGCTCCGCTTCTCCAGGAAGACTTCCCGCGCCCTGCGGAGCGTGGCCGCCTCCTTCTCGCAGACAGCGTAGTGCGAGACGCCCTTCTTGCCCCGCTCGGCAATCTCCCAGCCGAAGGGAACCATGCCGCCGGGGTACAGGCCGTCTTCGGCCTTCTCCTGGATGCCGCCCTGGGTGCGCTCGCGGATCAGCTCGCGCTCCTCTTCGGCGTAATCGGCGTCCTTGCGCATCTGGCTGCGGCCGGCCGACGTGGAGTTGTCGGAGTCCCTCTTGACCACGGCCACGTACACCCCGAGGTCTTCCAGCTCCCAGACCCACTTCCAGAAGGCACGGCCCGTGCGGCCGATGCCTCGGCCCTCGTTAACCACGACCATGTCGAAGGGCCGTGGAACCTTACGGGCGTCCTGCATAAGGCGTTTCAGGTCCGGCCTGTCGTCGGCCTCCAGGCTGCCACTGAACCCTTCGTCGGCGTACGTGCCAACGTGTCTCCAGCCCTTCTTCTGGATGTAGCGGGCAGTGCGCTTGCCGGTGTACGAGATGCCGTAGCCCTCGGTCTGCTCCTCCGTGGAGACCCGGAGGTAGTCCACGGCTCGCAATGTCGCCGCACCGGCACGCAGCGGAGTGTCGACGGCGCGCGTGAGAGTCTTTCCCATGTCAGCCCCTTTCGGCTGGCCAGACCCCGGGGTATTGCCATACCGCCGGGGTCACCCATGCAGCGGCAATCTTAGGTCGCAGAAGTGTCGATGCGGGGCCGGAAAAGGATCTGCAGTACGCGGCGATAGGCGACGGGATCGGGTTCCTCGTTTCGGAAGGTGATGTCGACCCGCGGCGCCGGGCCGCCCTTGAAGTGTTCACGCAGCCACTCGCCGGCCGCCTCGGCCGGTATGGCTTCCCCGTTCCGCATGGGCCCTCCCTTACGAGCCCTGGTGCTCCTCCGCCCACAGACCGTGCTTCCATGGGGCGATCGACTCTGTGATGTGCTGCATGTTCGAGGCCCTATGCCACAGGGCTTGATCAAGTTCCGTAGGTGTCCGGATCGTTGGTGATGCCCAGGATGGGGAGTGCTCGTTGGGGCTCGTCGCGGATCGCCCGGGTGGTCTTGGCGATGTTGTCGGCTCCGAGGGTTTTCAGCGCGCCGATGGCGAGGTTGCGGAGGGTCGTCATGGCCCGTGGTGCGGTCCCGCTGTGGAC
>NZ_JBEXID010000068.1:0-37289 GCF_040608395.1 Streptomyces sp. NPDC005181 | reverse complement strand
CTCAGGAGGAACGCCCGTGACGCCACCCGGCCACTGCACATCCTGGACATTCCATGATCAGAAAACGGTCATACCCGCTTCACGCCGAGGCCCTGGGGGGCGGCTCAGCGGCGGTAGCCCCAGGACGACTGCGAAATTCAGACACACGTAGCGGGGCCGAACACCTGCGTGCAGAGTGCGGGGCCGGAGACTGTTGAGCTTGGCTCGCCATTTCGCACCGTACAAACTGCAGTTTATGGAGTGTCTCGACTTTCTTCGGAGCACGAAGCCCAGCTAAGGGCTGTCCCGTAATCCCTGGCGGGCGCACGACGACAGCTACGGCACATCGCTGCGTTGCCGGAACGCCCGAATACGCCCAATATGAGGACGCTCCTCCGCCTTGCAATGCACCACATCTGACGCCGCGCGCTGATCCACCAGGGATTACGGGACAGCCCTTAGGAAGAAAGCCAGAAAGAGCCCTTCTTCGACTCTCCGTCAAGCTGCAGCCAGCTGACGGACGACGGCCTCGGCGACGGCCCTGGCGCTGCCCGGGTTCTGCCCCGTTATCAGTCGTCCTTCTTCGACGACAT
Organism: Streptomyces sp. NPDC005181; assembly: GCF_040608395.1. Taxonomy (NCBI): domain Bacteria; kingdom Bacillati; phylum Actinomycetota; class Actinomycetes; order Kitasatosporales; family Streptomycetaceae; genus Streptomyces; species Streptomyces sp. NPDC005181. Next base: position 36,717 of record NZ_JBEXID010000068.1, on the reverse strand, counting down.
AGGTTTCGAACGGCTTATCGGCCGTACTGTACTGGGCGCCAAGCTTCTTCAGCTCGTCCTGCAGATTGTAGGGAACCGCTTCAGCCCTGTTCGCCAGTTCCTCTTCGGGCCAGGAGAAGCCGGTGACCCTCTTGCCCTTCACCAGGGGCTCACCATTGCTCAAAGTCACGTTCAGCAAGCCGGTTGCGCCATGGCAGACCGTCGACACCACTCGACCGGTCTCGTAGAACTTGGCCATCAAGCTTTCCAAGTCCTCGCTCTGGGGAAAGTCGAACATAACCCCATGACCGCCGGTGAGGTAAATGGCGTCGTAATCTTCGATGTTCACCTCTGAGATCTTCTTGGTGTCCTCGAGGAGATTCATGAACCTTCTGTTCCCGTAGCGCTTCCCCGTGTCCAGCTCCGTCAGAACATCGTGCGACAGGCTCTCCGGGTCGAGGGGAACTTTCCCTCCGGACGGGCTTGCGATGTCCATCGCGAACCCGCTCGGCTCGGCCACGTCCCAGAAGTGGGTCAACTCTCCGAGCCAGAGCCCCGTCCGCATGCCTACTTTTTCATATTCATCGACATTGGTGACGATGACCAGAATTTTTTTGGTTGCAGCCATGATGCGGCACCTCCGCTTACACCTCTGCTTCATCAACCGTAGACCTGACGGGCTCGGCCAACTACCGGAGACTGCAGGTGGCGAGCTGCGCGCATTCCGTAATCGGTTTCCAGTCGACTTCGACGCCTCCCCACAAGTCGCAGACGGCCCGGAGCGCCGGGCCCGACGGTTCGCTCCTGATCCGCTCAGGCGAACACCGGTTCCGGGAGGGGCGGTTCGACCTCCGTATCCCACAACTCCTTGGAGGTGACGCCGAGGTACGTGAATCCGATGACGACGTGACCGGCCGGTTCCGTATCCAGGTGACCAACCGGCGCTTCGGTCCATTGTTCGGATACGAGGGACCGTTTCGCGCCCATTACGTCGACGCCCGTCGGCACGGCGTCCGCGCGGGCCTGCGCCCCGTACGGGGTGAGGTACCGGTGCCGCCTTGGCAGTGCTTCAAGGCTGTGAAACGGTAGCTTTATGACACATATGTCCGGCGTCTGCACATCGATCTCGAACGGGTGAGCCCGGCTGCCTGTCGGGGGTCCCCCGTATCCAGGCTCCCGTTCGGGAGAAGGAACTGCCATGACGACGACCGACCACGCTCACGACCGCGACGACCACAGGGATCCCACCCTGTACCGCACTCCGGCGGACGCCGTCGCCGCACCCCCGGAGAAGCTCGCCTATGTCGTCGGTTTCGACCCGACCGCAGAGCGCGCGGACGCGTTGTTCACCGTCGGCACCGACCCCGAATCCCCCGCGTACGGCCGCGTGACCTCCCACGCCGAGCTGCCCGACCTGGGCAACGAACTGCACCACTTCGGCTGGAACGCCTGCTCGAGCGCGCTGGCGCATGCCGGTCATCATCACGCTGCGCGGCGCTACCTCGTCGTCCCGGGACTGCGCTCCTCCCGGCTGCACGTCTTCGACACCAGCCCCGATCCCGCCCGCCCCCGTCTGGTCAAGGTGGTCGAGCCCGAGGAATTGGCTGCCAAGGCCGGTTATTCGCGTCCGCACACACTGCACTGCGGTCCCGACGGGGTGTTCCTGTCCTGCCTGGGCGGCGCGGACGGTGCGGACGGGCCTGGCGGCGTCGCGCTGCTGGACCACGAAAGCTTCGAAGTGCTGCGCGCCTGGGAGAGCGACCGCGGACCACAGCGGTTCGCCTACGACGTCTGGTGGCATCTGCGCCAGAACATCGCCGTGACCAGCGAGTGGGGGACCCCCTCGATGATCGAGGACGGCCTTGTCCCCGAACTGCTGCTGGGTCGCCAATACGGCCACTCACTGCACTTCTGGGAGCTGGACTCCGGCCGGCACCTGCAGCGCGTCGATCTGGGGGATGAGAACCAGATGGTGCTGGAGCTGCGTCCCGCGCACGACCCCGAGGCAACGTGGGGGTTCACAAACACCGTGGTCAACGTAGAGGACCTATCGGCGTCGGTGTGGCTGTGGAACCGCGAGGGCGAGGACTTCGTGGTCCGCAAGGTGATCACCATCCCGGCCGAGCCCGCGCAAATGGAGGATCTGCCCCCGGCGCTGCAGCCGTTCGGTGCCGTGCCCCCATTGATCACCGACATCAACCTGTCGGTGGACGACCAGTGGCTGTACGTATCCGCATGGGGAACCGGCGAGCTGCTCCAGTACGACGTGAGCGATCCGTTCCATCCGCGGCAGACCTCGTCCGTCCGACTTGGCGGCGTCGTCGGCGGACAGCCGCATCCCGCCGCCCCAGATATTGCGCTGACCGGCGGAGCGCAGATGGTCGAGCTCAGCCGCGACGGGCGGCGCTTGTACCTGACGAACTCCTTGTACTCCGCCTGGGACGCGCAGCTCTATCCCGTGGGCATCGACCCGTGGATGGTCAAACTCGACGCCGACACCTCACACGGCGGGCTCTCCGTCGACAGCCGCTTCTTCCCGCACGGCCGGGACTTCCTCGGCTTGCGCGTGCACCAGACGCGCCTGCAGGGCGGCGACGCCTCCTCGGATTCGTACTGCTACCGCCGCTGACCGCCCTGCCGGGAGGTCCTGCTCGACCGGCTCGCGACGGACCCGAGTACCACGGCGAGTGAGGCGGAGTGGGTGTGCGTGGCCCGCGGCGAGGCGTACGGGAGAGTCCCGGCGGTCGCGTGGGCCGGACGACGGCGTGACCATCAACGGTCGCCTTCCCGGGCCCAGCCGATCAAGGACGGCACGCCCACTGCGGTGGATCAGGTTGCCGATGGCCAGGTGCGCAGCAGGGCGGCGATCCGGGAGGCGGTGCAGGTGGGGTCGAGGAGAAGGTCGCGCAGTGCGGTGGCGTCGTCGCCGGTGGGTTTGACGTGGAGGCCGGAGGCTTCGAGGTACATGACGCCGGTGGCTGCGGCGACGGCGAGGTTGGAGCGCTCGAGCCAGCGGCAGCGCCCGAGGGTGTGGATCAGGGCAGCGGCCCGTGCGTAGGGGCCGTCATAGACCGGCTGTTCGAGGAGTTCGGCCTGGTGGCGGGCGCATGCTGCGACGGGGACGCCGTAGTCGTCGGGGGCGGGATCGCCCGCACCGGCGAGTTCGGCGACCTGCAGGATCCAGGGGACGTCGATGTGCAGGTCCATCAGGCGGCGTGGGCTCCCGGCGCGGGCCGCTGGGCGCTTTCCGCCTCGTCGAAGAGCTGCTGGTGCTCGTCGAGGAATCTGCGGGCGGCGTCCATGGCGCGTGCGCGCAGGCCGCTGGCGTCTTCCAGGACGAGCTGGGCGAGGTAATCACCCAGGGGCAGACCGCGGTCGACCGCTCGCTTCCTGGCGAGTTCGGCGATTTCGGAATCGACGCGGGCACCCAATTGTGTCTTCGACATCCTCCGATGGTAACAGGTGTTACCACGATGTGCCGTGCCTGCGGCGATCATGCTCCAGCGAGCCTGATGACGCCCGGTCGACTCTGCGATGAAAGGGCCTGTCTGAGGCCCTGCACCAGCAACGACGAACGGACCTCGGCGCTGACAGACGTCCTCCAGACCTGGAGCCTGACGCGAGAGGGGCCGTGGCGCCTTCGGGTGACCAGCCTGCGAATCACCCCGCACCGGCAGTCTCGCCGGCGGTGGCGGCGCGCCGCCAAGGGGGAAGCCCCCGGCGCCGGCCCCATGAGGAGCGAGCCGCCGTCCAAGGAGTGACCGGGCCGTCCTGACCGACTGAGGTCGGTCCGATCATGGGAGTGATCTCCTCATGACCAGTACGATGCACGCCGTCCGCGCCCACCGGCGGGGCGGCCCCGAACAATTCGTCTACGAGTCGGCCCCACGCCCCGAACCGGCAAGCGGCGAAGTGCTCGTCGCGGTACACGCCGCCTCCATCACCGCCGGCGAACTCGAATGGGACGCCAGCTGGACCGACAGCTTCGACGGGACGGGACGCGACCGTACACCGACCGTTCCCTCGCACGAGGTGTCCGGCGTTGTGGCCGAAGTCGGCACCGGAGTGACCGATCTCGCTGTCGGCGACGAGGTCTACGGGCTGATCCCGTTCACCCTCGACGGTGCCGCAGCCGAGTACGTTACCGTTCCCGCGAGCATGCTCGCCGCGAAGCCGTCCCGGCTGAACCACGACCGCACCGCGGCTGTGCCGCTCGCCGCCCTTACCGCTTGGCAGGCGCTGGTCGACCATGCCGCGCTGCAACCGGGACAGCACGTCCTGGTCCACGGCGGCGCCGGCGGTGTGGGCACCTTCGCCGTGCAGATGGCTACGGCACTGGGCGGGCATGTGACCGCCACCGCCTCGGCGCGCGATACGGACTTCGTCACCTACCTCGGCGCGCAGCGGGTCATCGACTACCGGGCCGAGCGGTTCGAGGACCTGGTGCGGGACGCCGACGTGGTGCTCGACCTGGTGGGCGGAGAGACGCTGGACCGCTCCTGGGAAACTCTGCGCCCGGGCGGAATCCTCATCAGCATCGTGCAGCCGCCGAACCCTGAGAAAGCCGCAGCCCACAACGTTCGTGCTCTGTTCTTCATCGTCGAACCCGACCGGGCCGGTCTTGTGGCCATCGCCGAACTGATCGACGAAGGCAGACTGACGCCGGTGGTGGACCGCGTGGTGCCACTCACCGAGACCCGCGCGGCCTACGAAGCACTCACGACCGAGCACCCTCGCGGCAAGGTCGTCCTCCATGTGGACGGCGAGGCAAGCGCCTAGCCGGCCAGAGCCTGGTGGTTGGCGGTCTGGTCGGCGTTCTCCGGGATGACCGCTGATGCGGGTGTCGCGCAGGTGCACGCATCGTCGCCGCCGGGTCCGACGGTGTTCGGCCCGGCGCGGACCGCCGTTGCCTTCCCGCACGCTTTGCCGACTGCCTTTCCGTGCGGCGGCATGACCGACCTTAAGTGGTCTTTAGCCGGGTGCGGAGGGGCCCGTATTCTTGTCCCATGACCCCGGAGGACCTGGCCAACCTGCGGCACCTGCGGCGGGCGCGGGACCTGATCGACCGGGAGTACGCGCGTCCGCTCGATGTGCCGACGATGGCCCGCCACGCGCTGATGTCCCCCGCACACTTCTCGCGGCAGTTCCGGGCGGCCTACGGCGAGACGCCGTACAGCTATCTCATGACCCGCCGGATCGAGCGCGCGATGGCGCTGCTGCGGGCCGGGATGAGCGTGACCGACGCCTGCATGACGGTCGGCTGTACCTCGCTCGGATCGTTCAGCTCGCGCTTCACCGAGCTGGTGGGCGAGACGCCGAGCGCGTACCGGGTCCGCGAGCACTCCGCCGTGATGGCGATGCCCACGTGCGTGGCGAAGCTGCGCACCCGGCCGAGCAGGGCCGGGTCACCGTCGAGCAGGATTGGAGAAGCGGGCGACCCGACCGCCGCCTAGCCTTGCTCGCATGGACATCGCACTTCAGTACTGCAACATCACCGTCAACGACCTGGACGACTCGCTCGCCTTCTACCGCGACGCGCTCGGCCTGGAGGTGCGCAATGACGTGGCCTCGGGCGGCTTCCGCTGGGTCACCCTCGGCAGCGCCACCCAGCCGGGCCTGGAGATCGTCGTCTCCGAGCCGCACGCCGGCCGCTCGCAGGCCGACGGTGACGCCCTCCAGGCGCTGCTGACCAAGGGCGTCCTGCCGATGCTCGTCTTCCGCACCGACGATCTCGACGCCACCTTCGAGAAGGTCCGGGCCTCCGGCGCCGAGGTGCTCCAGGAGCCGATCGACCAGGCCTGGGGCCCGCGGGACTGCGCTTTCCGCGACCCCTCGGGCAACATGGTGCGGATCTCGCAGGCGAAGAGGTAGCCCTGATCGGGTTTCCGCAGCGGTGAGCCGCTGCGGAAACTGAACCGGCACCACCGAGCAGCGCCACGAACACCGTGCCGGGGATCGAATACCGGAAGGCGTTCGGCCTGGTGGAGGAGCACTTCCCGGGTTCCGCGACCGACGGGACGGGCGCCCGGACCGTATGCGTCGCCCCGGACGGGCAGCAACTCACCGCAGCCGACAATCGGGCGGCGGTCGGCAGGACCGTGGACGAGGTGGCCGACGAATCTCAGGTCGCCAGTGCGATGGGACCGTTCCGGGCGAGCGCGGTGAGTGAGTACGGATCGACGGCGTACGCGCCCGTCTCCTACAAGCTGCCGCAGCCGACCTCACCGGCGTCGGCAAGCAGTCGCTGGAGGATGCCGTCGGTCAGACGGCCCGCAACGCGGGTCTCGCCGTCGAGGCCGGCGGAAATGCGCTGGCGAGCGAGCCCTCGGCGGGAGGCTCGGCCGAGGCGATCGGCATCGCCGCCGTCGTGCCTGCTGATCACCTTTGGTTCGCCGGCAGCAGCCGGGCTCACGTCGCTCGCCGCAATCCTCGGCGTCGGCACAGCCTCGATCATGGCCCTGACCCGCATATATTCGGCCGACAAGGCCTGCAGCAACGGGCCCTGCCGCGATACCCGCGATGCCGGGGCCATCCGGCATCGTCCCGGAGAAGAACAACTGCCAGGCCGTCTGCCTGCGCAAGGGACCACGCGGCGAACAGCGACCCGACTTCGACAGGCCGCGCCGGGAGTTCTTCGTATGCCCAGCCTCCCGGGTCTTTCAAGAGATCAGGAATATCCTGAACAGTAACTTCTTGTCCGGTTATATCTATCGGGGATCCCGCTCCCGGAAACGGCCGTACGAACCCTGCTTCCGACCAGTGCTCGACCGGTCACACGCCGCCCCCTTCCCCTTGCTCTACAACGGAGAGATCCATGAACACCATGCGTGTCGCCCAGGTCAACGCCGCGGGCGGGAAGTTCGAAATCGTCGAGCGGGAACTCCTGCAGCCCGGCCCCGGCCACGTCCGAATCACCGTCGAGGCAGTGGGCATCTGTCACAGCGATGCGGGCTTCGTCTACGCCGGCTTTCCCGGCGTACAGTTCCCGCTGGTCACCGGCCACGAGGTCGCTGGGCGGATCGACGCCCTCGGCGAAGGTGTGATCGGATGGGAGGTCGGCGACCGCGTCGAGGTCGGCTGGTTCGGCGGCCACTGCGGCCACTGCCTGCCCTGCCGTGAAGGTGACTTCATCAACTGCCAGAACCTTCAGGTTCCAGGCTGGGCCTATGCCGGTGGCTTCGCCGACGCCATGGTGGCCCCGGATACCGCACTCTCGCGCATTCCTGACGGCATGTCGGCCGTCGACGCCGCGCCGCTCGGCTGCGCCGGCGTCACCACTTTCAACGCTCTGCGGCGCAGCTCTGCCCGGCCCGGTGATCTCGTAGCGATCCTCGGCGTCGGCGGCCTGGGACACCTCGGTGTCCAGTACGCCAACCAGTTCGGCTTCGACACCGTCGCAATCGCCCGCGGCAACGAGAAGGAGCCACTGGCCCGAGAGCTCGGCGCCCGGCATTACATCGACAGCAGCGCCGCCAACGTCGCCGAAGCTCTCCAAGCACTGGGGGGCGCCCGCGTCGTGCTCGCCACGGCGGCCAACTCCGACGCGATGTCTGCCACCGTCGACGGCCTGAGTCACCGTGGGCAGCTGATCGTCCTGGGCGTCGTCCCCGAGCCTCTGCAGATCAGCCCGCTCCAGCTGATCTCGGGAAGCCGCTCCGTCCACGGCCACCCGTCCGGCACCGCCCAGGACGTCCAGGACACCATGGCGTTCAGCGCGCAGACCGGGGTAAAGCCGATGGTGGAGACGATGCCGCTGGAAGAAGTCAACGACGCGTTCCAGCGGATGCTCAGCGGCGCCGCCCGTTTCCGTATGGTGCTCACCACCGGAAACTGACCACCAGCCGCAACCAGGTGCGCGGAGCGGATCGACGTGCCTTCCCTCCGCGCCCCGGCACCGGCGGCGAACGCGTCGTCGGCGGGTGCCGGCACTGCTCAGGAACGGGGCGGGCCCGCACGCTTTGTGCGCATCCGATTCCGCGAAGGCGCGAGCGAGGCCCCGAACTCTCAGCCGGTGCACGACAGATGTCAGCCTGCTGCCGGCCGACCTGGGGCTGTCCGCCACACGACGCAGGACAGCTGTAACACCGACGCCCGGACCGCTTGCTTGTGGTCCCCGGCTGCGGCAGCCGGCGGAGCGGTCGACAACCGTGCGCAGCGTTTCCGAGCCATGGCCACGTCTCTCAGGGGTGCATGCGCGCGCCCTTGAGTACCTTGTCCACCGCGTTACGCGCCCCGTATACGGCCATCCCCACCAGATCGAGCTGGTCTTTTCCCACGCCTCGTACAACTGCCCGATTGTCCCGGTCATTGCCCGTGCTGAACAGGCCCGACGTGAACACGGCCGTCGGTAGCGAGCGGTACAGCGCACGACTGTGCGCAGCCGTCAGCGTCTCCTTTGTCCCTTCGAAGACCAGCACGGGCTGGCGGAACATCGACAGATACGCCGTGTCGTCAGCATCCGTGTACTGCTCGCCGATCACCTCGGGTGACGCCGTGCCGAGCCCACTGACCAGGAAGGCGGTCACATTCAGCCGTTGCCAGGGCTCAAGGTCGTCGCGCAGCAGAACGGCGATCTTGGTGTGGAAGCGGACAGGCACGTTCTTCTCTCCCGCACCGGCCTCGACCCCGGCCCCAGTTCCCGTTCCCGCCTCGGTTTCATTCTTGGTTCTCATGCTCTGAGACTGCAGGGCGCAGGCCCTACCCGTCTTGTACGTTCTTTGCGTGATGCCGCAGCAGGAGATTTCCGCTTGGCGCCCGCCGGTCGCAGGTGTTGAGGAGGTACTGCATGCCCACTTCACCGAGCACGCGTACCCCATGCACGTCCACGACGCCTGGACGCTGCTGATCGTCGACGACGGCGCGGTCCGCTACGACCTGGACCGCTACGAGCGCGGCACACCGAACGACACCGTGAGCCTGCTCCCGCACAACGGCTCGTCCGCCACCCCTCACGGCTTTCGCAAGCGCGTGCTCTACCTCGACATGACACAGCTGGACGAGCGTTTCATCGGGCCGGCGGTGGACGGCCCGGACCTCACCGATCCCGTCCTGCGCAGACGCGTCGGACAACTCCACAAGGTCCTCACCATCCGGGGCGCCGAGTTCGAGGCGGAGAGTCGTCTTGCCCTCATCAGCGAGCGGCTGCGCGAGTACCTGCGCCCCAGTCCGGCCTTCGGTCGGGCAGTGCCCGACCGCGACGTTGCCCAGAGCCTGCGTGACCTCCTCGATGAGCGATTGACTGAAGGCATTGCCCTGCACGAGGCCGCGCGCCTGGTCCAGGCCCACCCCGCCCATCTCGTACGTGCCTTCAGCGGCGCGTTCGGTATCGCCCCGCACCAGTACGTGCTCTCCCGCCGCGTCGACCTGGCGCGCCGTCTGCTACTCGACGGACAGCCGCCGGGCGAGGTGGCGACCGCCGCAGGTTTCTATGACCAGTCCCACCTGACCCGGCACTTCAAGCGGGTCGTAGGCACCACTCCGGGGCGGTATGCCCGTACCGGAACTGTCAGATGAGCGCTGATGGCGTGGCCGAAGTCGTCAATACCGCGGCGCTGCGGGCACGACTGCAACAGGTCTACTGGATTGGTGGCGGCAGCGGCGCAGGCAAGTCGACCATGGCCCGCCGCATCGCGGCCCAGCACGGCCTGCACCTGTACGCGACCGACGACGTCATGCAGGATCACGCCAGCCGTAGCACGCCGGAGGACACCCCGCTCCTGAGCCGGTTCAAAGCCATGGACATGGATGAGCGCTGGGTGAACCGGTCTCCGCAGATCATGCTCGAGACCTTCCACTGGTTCCGCGGCGAGGGCTTCGGCCTGATCGTCGAGGACCTGCTGCGGCTGCCGGCGGAAACCGGCGTCATTGCCGAGGGCTTCCGGCTGCTGCCGCACCTCGTCAAACCTCTGCTCGTCGAGCCCTGGCACGCCATCTGGCTCGTGCCGACGCCCAAGTTTCGCAGAGCCGCATTCGACAGTCGCGGCACAACATGGGGCATTCCGCACATGACCAGCGATCCGGAACGGGCCCGGCGCAACCTTCTCGAACGCGACCAGATGTTCACCGACCGCCTCTTCGAGGAGACGAAGCGCCTCGAGCTGCCTGCCATCGAAGTCGACACCACGATGACCGAGGATGAGCTGGCCGAGCAAGTGACGCACATGTTCAAGCTCTGAGCCGTGACGTTCACCGCGTCCGAAGCGCCCTGCAAGAGCGGCGCGAGTGCTGCGGCGCGGTTTAGTGACTGTCTGAGGCGAGTGGACCTGCGACAGGACCGGCCGGTGACGAGTTCGAGGCCACGGTCATGGAGTGGTGCCGGGTGGCGGTTGTTCGCGCCGAACGGCAGCAACGACAGAAGGAGGATTCGGGGAAGAAAAATCTCTTGAACAAGGCAATCCCCCGAGCGCTCTGGAGCGTATCCCGTCTGGAAGCCTCTTCAGGAGGGGAGCTCATGGCGATCTTCAGTTACCTCATCCCCGCGAAACACCATCACGGAAAGGGGGACATGACGTCGAGGCGCTCCGACAGCACTGGAAGGAACCGTCGTCGCCGTCGCCGTCACTCCCACCACGGTCACGGTCACGGTCACGGTCACCACTGGTGACCGCCCAGGACGGCTGAGCGGGCCTGGTTCTCGGCCCGCTCAGCCGGCGATCCTTGAGGAACGTGTCCATGAGGCATATCTCGCTTCACGTTCTGCCACGGCTGCTGTCGGTGGCCGATGATCCCGCCGCGGTCGTCGCCGCCGCGCCGCCGGTCGCCCCGGGTGCCGCGTTCCGGCGCTTCTGGCCCTACACGCGCGGTGGTCGGCGCTGGCTCATTCCGATACTCGCCTTCAGCATGATCGGACCCCTTGTCGACGCGGCCGAGATCTGGCTCTTCAAGATCGTGGTGGACGACGTCCTCGTTCCACGCGATCTGCGTCCCTTCCTCTGGATCGCCCTGGCATACACCGGCCTCATCATCTGCTCCGGCGTTTTGGAGTTCGCCGACGACGTGACGTCCACATGGGTCAGCGAGCGCTTCCTACTGGCCCTGCGGTCGGATGTGTTCCGGCACGTCCAGGGCCTCTCCCTCGGGTTCTTCGAACGGCGGCGGCTGGGAGACGTGCTGTCGCGCATCACGGGCGATGTCGACGCGGTCGAGACGTTCCTCCTCTCGGGAGTGGCGAACGGCCTCTATTACCTCATCCGGTTGGGCGTCTTCCTTGGTCTGCTGTTCTACCTGCGGTGGGATCTGACCATCCTCGCGCTCGTCATCGTGCCGCTTTTCTGGTGCGCCGCCCGGCGCTTCTCCCGGCTGATCAAGGCCGCATCGCGGGAGCGGCGGCGGCGCAGCGGCTCGATCAGCGCGATCGCCGAGGAGTCGCTCGGCAACATTGCGCTGGTGCAGGCGTACAACCGGCAGGAGTCCGAGGAACGCCGCTTCGAGCGCGAGAGCGTGGGCAAGTTCCGCGCGTCGCTGGCCTCGGCACGCATCCGCGCCGTCTACAGCCCGATCGTCGAAGTCATCGAACTGACCGGCGCGTTGGCCGTCATGGGCCTGGGCACGTGGAAGTTGGCGCAGGGGCAGCTCACGCTGGGCGGGCTGCTGGTCTTCCTCACGCTGCTGAGCAGCCTCTACAGTCCGATCCGCGACCTGTCCCAGCTCACCAACACGTTCTACGCGGCGTCCGCCTCCGCCGAGCGGATCATCGAGTTGCTCGACCAGCGCCCCCACGTCGTCGAAGCCGCCGGCGCCCGGCGGATCGGGCGCGCCCGGGGCAACGTCGAGTTCCACAACGTCTCCTTCCGCTATCCGGGTACGTCGCGGTGGGCACTCTGCAACGTGTCGTTCCACGTGACGCCCGGCGCGACGCTGGCGCTGGTCGGCGCGAGCGGTGCCGGTAAATCCACGGTCGGGAAGCTGCAACTGCGCTTCTACGACCCGGATCAGGGGGCCATCCTCCTCGACGGCAGCGACCTCAGGGACCTGCAGCTGGCCGAGCTGCGCGAGAACGTCGCGGTGGTACTGCAGGAGACGCTCGTCTTCCACGGCACCGTACGGGAGAACATTGCCTACGGTCGCCCGGACGCGACAGAGGCTGACATCGTCGCGGCGGCCCGCGCCGCCGATGCCCATGAGTTCATACAGCTGCTTCCCGACGGCTATGACACCGTCGTGGGCCAGCGTGGCCGAACGCTGTCCGGCGGGCAGGCTCAGCGCCTCGCGATCGCCCGCGCGATGATCAGGGACGCCCCCGTACTGCTCCTGGACGAACCGACCACCGGCCTGGACGCCCAGTCGGGCATGCGGATCATGGAACCGCTGCGCCGGCTCATGGCCGGGCGGACCACCATCGTTATCTCCCACAATCTGCTCACCGTCCGAGACGCCACATCCACCGTGGTACTGGACCACGGCCGGGTCGTCGAGCGCGGCACGCACGAAGACCTGCTCCTGCGCGGCGGGACCTACGCCCGACTTCACCTGCTGAACGGAGTGACCGGCCCCGCCCTCGCCGGCTCCCCACCCGCGCGAAAGGTTCCCTCATGAGCCGAGCCACAGCACGACCGGCTCCGCCCCTCGCGCCCGGATCGAGTCCCGCGCCAGGGTACGAGGTCCTGGCGCACCTGGCGCGGACCGGCTGGCTCGACCTCTACGACGCCTGGAGCGAGGAACGGGACTGCCGATGCGTCGTGAAGGTCCTGCGCCCCGACCGCCGCCACGAGGAGCAGTTGCGCGACCAGCTGCTGCGAGAGGGCCATTGGCTCGCGGCATTCACCCATCCGCATCTGGTCCGCGCGTACGAGACCTTCGAGTCGCCCGAGCCGCTCGTCGTGCTGGAGACGCTGACGGGCGAAACACTGGCCCACCTCGTCGACCGGTTGCGTCGGCGGCCGGCCGCCGAGGACGTGGCCCTCCTCGGCGTGCATCTGTGTTCCGCGATGCACTACCTCCATGGTCACGGCCTACTGCACCTGGACCTCAAGCCGTCCAACGTCGTGGTTGACCGCGGGCACGCCAAAGTGCTCGACCTCAGCGTCGCGCGACCGCCAGGAATCGCCCCTCCGGGTGTCGGTACCTTCTGTTACCTGGCTCCGGAACAGGCACGCGGCGGGCCGCTGTCGGCCGCGGCCGACGTGTGGGGCATCGGCGTCACGTTGTATGAAGTCGCCACCGGCGACGTGCCGTTCGACAGCGGCGTAGCCATGGACGACAGCCACGAGAGCGACGACACCGGAGGTCAGGACGGTTGGTATCCACAGCTTGAAGCACCTGCTCCGCCGATCAGGTCCCGCCGACGCCTCACGAGTGACCTTGCTGCGGCCGTCGACAGCTGCCTCCGGCTCGACCCGGCAGCCAGGCCGACGATCCCCGAACTGGCCGCGGCCCTCGATGCGACTCTGCCTCGGCAACGACGCCACATCGCTCCGTCATCGCTCGACTGATATGGATACGGCAGGCAATCGCTGCCGGAAGCTGCTGCCCGGCCCGACGAGGGGCTGCCGGGCAGCGCCTCTGTGCCTCGCTGCGCGTTTCCTGATTGCCGGGCCGAGTTCCGTACAGCTGTCGTTCTCCGGCACTCGTGGCGCTTCTCCTCTCGCCGATGCCGAAGTCCGGGGCGCTGCGTATGCCCGCCATGCCTTACCGACGCGGGATCCGTCGGTCACCGCCGTTCGCAAGGGCACCTGTGCTGCCTACGCGGGAGCCGAGCCGAGGGTTCATGATCGGCCCGCTTCGGTCCGGTGTGAGCAGGCTCGGCTGCGCCGTACACGTGAGGGGTACCGCTTCCGCCCGGGACGGCCGGCGACACGGGTCCTGGGCCGGGCCTTCGACAGCATCGGGGGCTGCCTGGCGGAGGCAATCCCTGTGGGCTCGTGTTACGTAGGGAGTATGCGCAGGATTGGCATTCCCCTGGAGCGGGTGCCCGACGAAGCGCTGCTCGCCGGCCTCATGACCGGTGATCCCGAGATCGCCGTGGCCTTCGTTCGACGGTTCCAGCGTCGGGTCTTCGGCGTGGCGGTCGCCGTGGTCGGCGACATCCAGCTTGCCGAAGACATCGCCCAGCAGACCTTCGAGCGCGCCTGCCGACACGCACAGGTCTACGACCCGCGCCGGGGATCGGTGCCCACCTGGCTGGCGGCCATCGCGCATAACCTTGCGATTGACGCCGTACGCGCCCGCAAGGCCACTCCAGTCGACCCCGCAGACCTGGAGAACATGATGGAGACCGTCACGAGCACGCCGGAGCAGCATGCGCTCTCCGCCGAAGCCGCGGCGGAACTGCGTCGTGCGGTTGCCTCGGTGCCGCGCGATCAGGCACGTGCTCTGGTGATGGCCGGCATCTACGGGATGACGGCTCAGCAGGTCGCCGACTTCGAGAAGATACCGCTCGGTACCGCCAAGACCCGGATAAGGGCAGCCATGGGCAAGCTCCGCGCGTCCCTCGCAACCAGGCAGGCGGACCACTATGACTGACAACCGTGCGTTCACCTGTGAGCAGCTCCGGGAGATCGGCGCGGAGCTGGCGCTCGGCGTCCTGCCCGCCGAGGAGCGGGCCGGGGCGATAAACCACCTGGAGCGCTGTCCCGCCTGCCGCGAATACGTCCACGAGCTGGCGGCCACGGCGGATGCGCTGCTGGGCCTTGTCCCGGGCAGTGAGCCGCCGGTCGGCTTCGAGGACAGGGTGATCGACCGGCTCGGACTGGCCTCCGGACGACGGCCGCGGCGGAGCGTACTGCAGCGGCGGTTCGCCCTCGCCGCGGCAGCGGCCGCGGCGGGCCTGGCCCTGGGTGGAGGCGGTTGGGCACTGGGCGCATACACCGGTCGTCCGGCCCCGGTCGCGCCGATCGTCTCCCCGGTGCAGCCGCAGCCGCAGCTGCTCACTGCCCAACTCGCCAACGGGGGCGAATCGCTCGGACAGGTCTACCTGTACACCGGGCCCTCGCCCTGGTTGTACATGACGGTGGACGCCGACGGGCACTCCGGCACCGTCCGGTGCCAGCTGCAGCGGGCCGACGGCTCCACCGTCCAGGTCGGTTCCTTCGCCCTCAGCAACTACGGCTACGGCGCCTGGGGCGCGCCCTACCCCGCCGGCACTGCGCCGGTCACCAGTGTGCGGCTGCTCACCGCCGACGGCTCCGTGCTGGCCAGCGCGACGTTCAACCAGTCCCCCCGCTGACGATCTGGCCCAACCGCTCGCCGAGGAACACCCTTTCGCGTGCTGATCGGTCCGGTCAGCTCGTACGACTGTCTCGCCGGCCTCCCCGCCGCACGCCTCGCGCTCGTCCCCCACCGGCAGAACCGCGAGAGCGGCTTCGACGTCCGCGACGACGGCGCGCCGATGGTGGTGGACCCGAGGAGACCTACGCGATCCCGCTCTCCGAGGCCCTGTCGATGCTTCCGGCGCACGACGCGCGGGGCGAGGGCGGCGGTTTCGACGTCGCCGACGAGGAGGACGCGGCGGGCGCAGCCGATCCGCGTCAACGGGGCGTCGTGCGCTGTCTCCTCACCACCAGGCCCCTCGGTGCCTCGATGTGCGCCGTACCGTCGGCGTCGACGGAGATGTCCAGCCGCCCGCCCGCGACGTCGAGCCCCTCGACCTTCAGCGGCCGGTACGCCTCCGCGAACCCGGGCGCGACCGTGAGCGTTCCGCCGGGGACATCGGCGGAGAGACCCAGCACCGACTGGAGGATCAGGACGGATGACGCCGCCGCCCAGGCCTGCGGGCGGCAGGATGCCGGATAGGGCGAGGGCCGGGCGTCGGTCGCCGCTCCATGACCGGCGAACAGTTCCGGAAGCCGCGCGTCGAAGACCGCCGATGCGGTCAGCAAACCCTCGGACAGGGAAGCGGCTGCTTCCGGGAACCCGGCCCTGACCAGGCCGTGCACCGCGATCGCGGTGTCATGCGGCCAGATGGAACCGATGTGATAGCCATACGGGTTGTAGGCCACGGAGTCGCTGCTCAGGGTCCGCAGGCCGTGGCCGGAGTCGAGGTCGGGCGCGCTGAGCCTGGCGGCCAGCAGGGCGCTCTCCTCGTGGTTGAGCAGGCCCATGCCCAGCAGATGACCGAAGCCCGAGGTGACCGAGTCCACCGGCTTCTTCTCCCTGTCGAGCGCCACGGCCGGGTACGGTCCCCGCTCGTCCTCCACCCAGAAGTGTCTGCGGAAACGGTCACGCAACCGCTCGGCCCACTCCTCCCACTGGTCGGCGCCTGGGCGACCGAAGGCGCGCAGCAGGTCCGCGCCGCCGCGGGCCGCCTCGTACGCGTACGCCTGGACCTCGCAGAGCGCGATCGGGGACGCGGCTAGGCGACCGTCGCGATACCGGATGGAGTCGCCCGAGTCCTTCCAGCCTTGGTTGGCCAGGCCCCGTCCGGTGTGGTCGATGTACTTCAGAAAACCGTCCCCGTCCGCGTCTCCGTGGTCGCGCATCCAGGCGAGGGCGGACTCCGCGTGCGGCAGGAGCTGTTCGACCTGCTCGGGCGCAAGGCCCCAGCGCCAGGAGTCGTGGAGCAGGGTGATCCAGAGCGGGGTGGCGTCGACCGTGCCGTAGTAGCAGGGCGGCAAGGCGAAGTTCTCGTTGAAGTTCTGGGTGGCGCGGCGCACTTCGTGCAGGATCTTGCCAGGCTGTTCCTCGGTGTCCTGGTCGGACTTCGTGCCCTGCCGACGGGCAAGCGTGCGCAGCGTACCGGCGGCGAGATCGATGCCCAGCGGCAGCAGCATGCGGGCCGCCCACAGGGAGTCGCGGCCGAAAAGGGTGAGAAACCACGGGGCCCCGGCGGCCAGGAACTGGTCGGCCGGCCTCTCCGGGTCGGTCAGTCGCAGCCGGTCGAGATCGGCTGCCGACTGGCTCAGCCAGTGGTCGAAGCGCCGGTCTGCGCTGCGCAGCACCGGCGTGCGCCAGGGCAGGCTGTCCGCAGGGGGCGCGGGGAACTGGTCGCCGTTCTCATGCGCCGCGTCGCAGCGCAGTACGGCGGTCCATGACGAGCCGGGGGCGAGTTCGACGTCGTACTCCAGCCGTCCGACGCCCGGGTCGACAGCGGCGGGCTCCGGGGAGCTGGTGAGGCGTACGGCGAAGGTGCCCCCGGACCAGTCGAGGCCGCTCTCGGTGGCGGTTGCGGAGACCGGGTTCGGCGCGCGTCCGGACTTGACGCGCTCGATCGGGGCGAGGTCGGTCCCGGCAGTGACGAAAAGCCTGACGCGGACATGCTGCTGCCCGGCGTTGCCGACTTCGAGGGTCTCCTCCAGCCGTCCGGGGCTGACGCGGCGGCGCCGGTGCAGGGTGACCGCCGGGTCGGGCGTCTCCTCACCCAGGCCGCGCAGCACACTGCGGAAGGCCGCCCGGTCCGCTCCTTCGAGGGCTCCCCGTACCGGTGCGATCGCGATTCCATCCGCCGCGACGGTCAGCCGGGCAAGCGCTCTGCTGTCGCCGTGGTAAAAGCCGTCGGCGGCACCGTCGATCTGTCCGTCCGCCTGCGAGATCGCGAAGCTCGGGGCGTACAGCGTCACACAGGCGTCATGCAGGAACGGCTGGAGGCCTTCGGCCCCCGGGCCGCCCCCCGATTCGGAGTTCGTCATGTCGTGCGTCTTGACAGTTGTGTCCAACGGAGCAGAACCTCTCAGGCATTGGAGCGTTCCAAGAACCCTAACGACGACCTCAGGGCGCTGACAACGCTTTTGGAACGCTCCAATGAACTCGCCCGTTCGCACGACCGGTTCCGGAGACACTCATGCCCAGCTCCCCCAACACGCCCGCACCCAAGGCCGGTTCAGTCACCCTGGCCACGGTGGCACAGCGGGCCGGAGTTTCTCCGCAGACAGTATCGAACGCACTCAACTCACCCGAACTCCTGCGTCCGGAAACCCTGGAGCGGGTCCGCCGCACCATCGACGAGCTGGGCTACCGCCCGCACCGAGCGGCTCAGACCCTGCGCACCCGCTCCAGCAAGCTCATCGGGTACGGAATCCGTCCCACTGCCCCGGGCACCTCGGCCCCGGTCATGGACCGGTTTCTGCACGCCCTGTCCCAGACCGCCGACGAGGCCGGTTACCGGATTCTGCTCTTCGCCTCACCCCCCGGCAGTGCCGGCCTCGATGGGTACGAGGAGCTCCTCGACCTGCACAGCGTGGACGGTTTCGTACTGAGCGGCACCGACCGGGGCGACCAGCGCCAGGCCTGGCTGGAGAAGCGCGGTGTGCCCTTCGTGGGCTTCGGCCGGATGTGGTCCGGCCGGCAGATCGGCGATTGGGTGGATGTCGACGGCGCCTCGGGCACGGACGCCGCGGTCGAACATCTGGTGCGTCTGGGCCATCGCAAAATCGCGTTCCTCGGCTGGCCTCGCGGCTCCGGCGTCGGCGACGACCGCGCCATGGGCTGGCAGCGCGCCATGCAACGGCACGGCCTTCCGGTGCGCGGTAAGCGGGCACAGAGCATCGATGACATCGCCTCGGCACAGGCCGCTGTCGGACCACTGCTCGACGCGGGTGCGACAGCCGTGATCGCCGCCAGCGACATGCTGGCGCTGGGCTGCTACCACGCCCTGCGCGAGCGACGAACTGTGCCGGGCAGGGACGTCGCGGTCGTCGGCTTCGACGACTCCCCCACGGCGGCGCTGCTCTCCCCCGGACTGTCCACCGTCGCCCAGCCGTTGGAGGCCGTCGGCCGCGAGTGCGTCCGGCTTCTGCTGGCCCGGATGTCGGAAATCGGCGCTCCGCCCGAGCGCGTCCTGCTCGAACCGTCCCTCGTCGTGCGTGACAGCACCACTAGGTCGGACGACTGAAGCCCCCGCCCGTTCACCCCGATTCACAGCCCGCCCTTCCTGGGCAGCTGAGCCGCAAGCCTCATCCCTCCTGGAGGAATTCATGGGAACCCGTACGGCCGTCGCCGCCTTCGCCACCTGCGCAGCGCTACTGGCCGCCACCGGCTGCTCATCCAGCTTCGGCAGCGACAAGGAGCCGGAGCAGGACAAGGCCGGCAAGCAGAAACTGACGGTACTGATCGCCACCTCGGGGGACGCCGAGACCCAGGCAGTCAAGACCGCCGCCGCCGCGTATGCGAAGAAGTCGGGCAACTCGGTCTCGGTCGAGGTCGCCAAGGACATGAACCAGCAGCTCGCTCAGTCCTTCGCCGGGCACAAGCCGCCGGACGTCTTCTACGTCAACTCCGACCAGTTCGCGAACTACGCCAAAGGCGGCTCGCTGTACCCGTACGGGGACCGGATATCCGACGCCGACGACTTCTCCGAGCAGCTGCGCGCGTCGTTCTCGTACGACGGGAAACTGGTCTGTCTGCCGAAGGACACCTCCACCCTCGCTCTCGCCATCAATACCGACCTGTGGAAGAAGGCCGGGCTGACGGAAAAGGACTATCCGAAGAGCTGGGAGGAGCTGAAGACCGTCGCGGACAAGCTCACCGGCAAGGGCGTCACCGGCTTGGTCACCAGCGACGAGTACCAGCGGCTCGGAGTCTTCATGAAGCAGGCGGGCGGCTGGCTCACCGACCCGGACCAGAAGAACATGACCGCCGACACCCCGGAGAACGCCAGGGGGCTCGACTTCGTCCAGTCCCTGCTGAAGTCCGGCTCGATGAAGTTCGCCAAACAGGTGGACACCAGCTGGGGCGGTGAGGCGCTCGGCAAGGGCAAGGCCGCGATGACCATCGAGGGCAACTGGCTCGAAGGCGGCATGAAGCTCGACTACCCCGATGTGAAGTACGCCGTCGCGCCGCTGCCCGAGGGGCCTGCCGGCAAGGGCACCCTCGCCTTCAGCAACTGCTGGGGAGTCGCCGCCGACAGCGCGCACCGCGCGGCGGGAGTCGACCTCGTGAAGTACCTGACCTCCGCGCAGCAGCAGCTCGACTTCGCCGACGCGTTCGGCGTCATGCCGTCGCGGACGAGCGCGCTCGAGACGTACGCCGAGAAGAAGCCGGCCGCCAAGGCCTGGGTGGACGGCAACGCTTACGCCCAGGGCCCGGTGACAATCGCCGGCTTCGACAAGGTCCTGAGCCAGTTCAACACCGATCTGCAGGCGCTGCGCACCGCCGACCCGAAGAAGATCCTCGCCGACCTTCAGCGCAACGGCGAACAGGCCATCGCGAAGGGCAACTGAGCCCCATGCCCATCCGCACGATGCGCACGAGCGGTATCCCCCGCACGACCGGCTCGCCGGGCGCACCTGACAGCGCACCCGGCAAAACCGGTACGACCGCGAAGGCTCGCGCCCGGCGCGCGGGCCTTCGCGGGGAGGGCACCTGGGGCTGGCTGTTCGTCAGCCCCATGATGCTCGTCCTCGGCCTGTTCATGGTGCTTCCCATCCTGATGGCGCTGTGGGTGAGCCTGCTGCACTGGGACGGACAGTCCAACCCGTTCTCCGGCCAGGCCGATTTCGTCGGCCTGGACAACTACCGGACGCTGCTCACACAGGACGGGCTCGACCGCACGCTCTTCACGACCGCCCTGCGTAACAACGCCTATTACGTACTGCTCACCGTCCCCCTGCAGACCGTGCTGGCACTGGGTCTGGCCCTGGTCGTCAACCAGAGACTGCTGCGGGGACGTGGCGCCCTCCGTACGACGTTCTTCTTCCCGTCGGTCACCAGCTCCATCGCCGTGTCCACGGTCTTCCTCTTTCTCTTCCAGGGCAGCGGATCCGTCAACTCCATGCTGTCCTGGATCGGGATCAAGGGACCTAACTGGTTCGCCGACCCCCGCGGGGTGCTCTCCCTGATCCTGGGCGGCCTGGGCCTCGTCGATCCCGAGCGGCCCACCGGGATGCTGGCCGATCACTCCGCCCTGGGGTTGTCGTGGTTCGAGTGGCTCTCGGGCCCCTCGGTCGCGATGTGCACGCTCATCCTGCTCGCCGTGTGGACCACCTCCGGCACCTTCATGCTGATCTTCCTCGCGGCGCTCCAGGACATCCCGCGGGAGCTGGAGGAGTCGGCCGCCATGGAAGGGGTCAACCGCCGCCAGATGCTCTGGCATGTGACACTGCCCGCGCTGCGTCCCGTGCTGTTCCTGGTCCTGACCCTGGGGCTGATCTCCACCTGGCAGGTCTTCGACCAGGTCTACGTGATGGGCCAGGGCGCTCCGGGCAATACGACGCTCACACCCGCCTTCCTGTCGTACTCCGCGGGCTTCGACAACGCGGACTTCGGACAGGGCTCAGCGATCGCGTTCATCCTGCTCGCCCTGATCCTCATCCTGACCGCGTTCCAGCGCTGGGCGCTGAGGGAGCGTGACGCAAGCACCGGGAGGAACCGATGACCGCCGCCGGTACGGCCATACGCGACCGGGCTCAGCGCTCGTCCCGCCGTCGCGTCTCGCGCGACCGAGGACGCTCTGTCCTGATCCGGTTCCCCGTGCCGTGGCGGCTGGCGGGATACGCCGCGGTGCTGGGGCTGGGTCTGCTGTATCTGCTGCCGTTCGTCCTCCAGCTGGTGACCGGTTTCAAGACGGACCCGGACGCCGCCGCGCATCCGCTGGCCCTGTTGCCCACCACTCCGACCACGGCCGCCTACCAGCGGCTGCTCGGGCTGAGCCAGGCCGCTGAGGGGGTGCCCTTCCTGCGCTGGCTGGGCAACTCGGCGCTGGTGGCGGTGCTGGTGACCGCAGGCCGGGTGCTGTTCGACTCCATGGCGGGATATGCGCTGGCACGGCTGCGTTTCCGGGGCCGCTCGGTACTGTTCGGCTTTGTGCTCGCAGTGATGGCGGTGCCCGGAGTGGCCCTGCTCATCCCGAAGTTCCTGGTGCTCAACACCTTCGGGCTCTTCGACACGTACACCGGCATGGTCCTGCCGTTGCTGGTGGACGCGGCGGGCATCTTCATCATGAAGCAGTTCTTCGAATCGGTGCCGCGCGAGGTCGAGGAGGCCGCGCGGGTGGACGGCGCAGGCGTGTTCCGGATCTTCTGGTCCGTCGTCCTGCCGATGGCCAGACCGGCGTTGATCACCCTGACGATCCTGTCGTTCCAGGGATCGTGGAACGAGTTCACGCACTTCCTCGTCAGCACGCAGTCCGGCCAGTACGAGACGCTCACCACTGGTCTGGCCCGCTTCGTCTCGGGCGGACTCGGTGGCGGAACGCAGTACCCGCTGAAACTGGCGGCGGCCCTCCTCTCCACCATCCCGGTCGCCGCACTGTTCTTCTGCTTCCAGCGCTACTTCGTGAGCGGCGCCAACGCGGGCGCGGTCAAGGAGTGAGCGCCGGCCTGTTTCCAGCGGGGCGAAACAGGGCCGATGGAGCGATGGTTGCGGGAGCCACTGGTCAGGGCGGTGGGCTTGGGAGTGGTGGTCAGTAGCGGGTGCTGCTGGCCTGCAGCAGCGGGGACACCGTGGACGGGCGCCCGTCCACGGTGGCTCCGCCGAACTGCATCATCGGTGCAAATGTCCTGTTGTTGGCGGCCGGGAAGTTCAGCGTGGGAGTGGACACGTCATCCAGCACACCGCGCTGGGCCTCGGTGAGGGTCACGTCCAGGGCACGCAGGTTGGCCTGGAACTGGTCCATGCGGCGCGCGCCGACCAGGGTGGAGGTGATCCCGGGACGGCCCTGCACCCAGGCCAGGGCCACTGCGGCGGGACTGGCGCCCACTTCGCCGGCGACGGCGTTGAGCGCGTCGATCACGACATAGTCGGCCTCGCTCGGGGCACCGACCAGCTGCCCGCGCGTGGTGTCGACCGGGCCGGTGGTGGCGCTGGAGTACTTGCCGGACAAGAACCCGCTCTTCAGCGGCCCCCATGGCATCACTCCCATGCCCAGAGCCTGGGCCATGGGGATCAACTCCCCCTCAGAGGTGCGTTCGAGCAGGGAGTACTCCAACTGCAGTGCGATGATCGGAGCCCACCCGCGGAAGCGCGCGATGGTGGCCGCCTCGGCCGTCGCCCACGCCGGCACGTCGGAGAATCCGACGTATCGGACCTTGCCGTCGCCGATCAGGTCATCCAGTGCGCGGAGGGTCTCCTCGACCGGAGTGGACGGGTCGAAATTGTGCAGCCAGTAGATGTCGACGTAGTCGGTCTGCAGGCGTCGCAGCGAGTTCTCCAGCTGTTGCACGATCGCCTTCCGGCTGGGTCCGCCGCTGTTGGGATCGTTCTCGTACAGGTTGCCGAAGAACTTCGTGCCGATCACGACCCGGTCACGCAGCGCGGACCGGCCGGCGAAGTAGTCGCCGATGATCTTCTCGGAGTGGCCGTTCGTGTAGATGTTGGCAGTGTCGATCGAGTTGCCGCCCCGGTCCAGATAGGCAGCCAGGATGTTCGTGGATTCCTCCGGGCTGCCACCCCATCCGTGATCCTCACCGAAGGTCATCGTGCCCAGCGTGAAGGGGCTGACGCGCAGCCCCGAACGGCCGAGCGTGAGGTAGGAATCGAGCGACATGGTGGAGCTCCCTAGCCAAAAGAGGTACGGGGACGCCGCGGAGGCCATCCCCCAGTGCTCCTCCATTCGATCCCGCTGCGCGGTGATCTCCTAGACCGATGCGCGCGGATCATTGCACAATCCGCTCAACCTTGCCTGGATCATGTTGGCCCCGCGCACCATTGCATGGTCCACTGGCGTGGTGCATCACCTGGACGAAATTCGCGACCGGATCACGCGCCTGGCCGCAGGCAGCCCACGCCCGCGGTGGATCGAGGGAATCGCAGTGTTCTCGACCGAACATGTGACCGAACCGCTGGGCACGGTCAGCGAACCCATGATCGCTCTGACAGCCCAGGGAGCGAAGCGCTCTGTCCTCAACGACCGCATCTTCGACTACCACTCGGGCCAGTACCTCGTCGCGACCGTCGAACTCCCCCTGACCTCACAGATCACCCACGCAACGCCCGTCGAACCGTTTCTCGGGTTCGGGCTTCCGCTGCAACCCGCGATCATCGCGCAACTGCTGCTGGAAGCCGGCCCCAGCGTCGTCCGCCCTCATGACGGACCGGGCATCGCGACCAGCAACGCCGACGACAAGCTGCTCGACGCTGTCGTCCGGCTGCTGCGCCTGCTGGACGAGCCGCGTGACATCCCGGTACTGGCGCCCGGCGTGCGCCGCGAGATCCATTGGCGACTGCTGAACGGACCCCAGGCGGCCCTGGTCAGGCAGATCGGCCTGGCCGACAGCCGCATGACCCTCGTCGCCCGCGCGATCGAGTGGATCAAGACCCATTATGACCAGGTGATTCGCATCGACGACCTCGCCGACGAAGTCAGTACGAGCGTCTCCTCGCTCAACCGGCACTTCCGTGCGGTGACCGCTATGAGTCCGCTGCAGTATCAGAAACAACTCCGACTCCAAAAGGCCCGAATTCAACTCATCGCAGCGCCGCACGACGTGGCCGCGATCGGATACGCCGTCGGGTACGACAGCCCGTCGCAGTTCAGCCGCGAGTACCGGCGCATGTTCGGAGCCCCGCCGGGCCAGGACGCGGTACGCCTCCAAACCGCAGCGATTGTCCAGGAGTAGACGCCCGGTTACGCCGTCTCCCACCGTCGGCGCGGCGCGCGCCCGCAGAACGGGGCCGAACCCTTCCGGACCGCGTCTGTCCGGGACACGGACCAGCAGCGCCCGGGAGCGCGGTGCTCCCGGGCGGCGGCATCGCCGGCCGGTGCTCAGGACGCCAGGGTGTCCCGGAGGGCGGCGAGGCCATCGGCATAGATGCCGTGGAAGAGCGCAGCAGCCTCCGCCTCGCCGACACCGGCGGGGGTGAACGTCCCCGACCACACGACGCGCGACGCGTCGGGCTGGTCGGGGACCTCATGGACACTGAGGGTGGACAGGTAATCGGTCACCGGGAACGGCGCCTCGAGGATGGCGTAGCTGTACGAGCGCGCTGCGTCGTCGAAGGCCACGAGCCGCTCGACGATCACGCCGCCGTCCTCGTTCTCCAGGCGGCGGACGCGGCCGCCCCCGGCGGCGACGCTCGCGGAGATGTACGGCAGCCAGTCGGGCAGGGAGTCGAACCCGCCGATGAGCTGCCAGACCCGCTCGGGCGCTACGGGCAGGTCGATGGTTGCGGCGGTGGAGGCCATGGGAGTGCTCCTGTCGAGGTCGGGCTGTGCGGGTGGGTCAGGCGGTGGGCAGTGGAGCATCCGGGGAGACGAGTCCACCCTTGCGGAGGTCGGTCCAGAAATCGGCGGGGACCTTTTCGCTCAGGGCGGCCAGGTCTTCGGCGATGCGGCTGGGCTTGGTGGCGCCGGCGACGACGGCGGCAGTGACCGGGTGGGCGAGGGAGAATTGCAGGGCCGCGGCCTTGATGCTCACGCCGTACCGGCCGGCGATGTCCTTGATGCGCCGGACGCGCTCAATGATCTCGGGGGGTGCGTCCTGGTACTCGAAGTGGGTGCCGCCGGCCAGAACGCCCGAGCTGTAGGGGCCGCCGACGACCATCCCAACTCCCTGCTCGGCGGCCATGGGCAGCAGCCGCTGCAGGGCGTGCTCGTGATCGAGCAGGGTATAGCGGCCGGCCAGCAGGAACCCGTCGGGCTGCGGCTCGTCCAGGGCAAGGGCCAGCTCGATCGGCTCGGTGCGATTGACGCCCAGCCCCCACGCCTTGATGACGCCCTCGTCCCGAAGCCGGGACAGCACACGGAACGCCCCGGTGCGCGCCTCCTCGAACTTCTCCAGCCACACATCCCCGTGGAAGTCCTGGGCGATGTCATGCACCCAGACGATGTCCAGACGGTCCACCCCCAGCCGCTTCAGGCTGTCTTCGATCGAACGCTCCGTAGCCTCGACGGTCCACTCGTGCACGATCTTGTTGGGACGGCCGTGCTCGAACAGGCCCCCCTTCTCGCCGAGGTCGCGGGCGGCTGGGTCTTCGACCTCGTCGAGGACGACGCGGCCGACCTTTGTACTCAGTACGTACTCGTCGCGGGGGCGGCCGGCGAGGGCGTCGCCGAGACGCATCTCCGACAGGCCCGCGCCATAGAACGGGGCGGTGTCGAAGTAGCGGATGCCGTGGTCCCACGCGGCCTCGACGGTCGCAGCGGCCTCCTCGGTGGGGACGGCGCGGAACATGTTGCCAAGAGGGGCGGTACCCAGGCCGAGACGGCCGGGGAGCAGAGACGCGATGCTCATGAGGGGTCCTTGCAGAGAGGGGGAAGGGGCCGGATTCGCGGCATTCAGCCGATCCGTGCTTCTTTCGTCTTCGACATTAAGATGGAGACTTCAGACTGTCCAAGACTCTCTTGGACACACTTGAGTCCCTTGAGGTCTTGCATGCTTGACCTGCGACAACTTCGCTACTTCATCGCCGTGGCCGAGACCGAACATGTCGGCCGCGCCGCCGAGCAGCTCCACATCTCGCAGTCCCCTCTCAGTCGGCAGATCGCCCAGCTGGAGAAGAACCTCGGCCTCATCTTGTTCGAGCGCATCCAGCAGCGCATCCGGCTGACCCGCGACGGCGCGGTGTTCCTGAGTGAAGCCCGGGCCCTGCTGCGCCATGCCGACCGGCTGGAGAACCTCGGTCGTCGGTTGGGTCGAGGCGAAGAGGGAGGCCTGTGCATCGGCTACGTAGCCGACGCCATGCACACCGGTGTGCTGCCGGGCGCGCTGCGCCGCCTGCAGGAGGAGCGCCCCGGCATCCACGTAGCCCTGTACAGCATGTCCGCTGCCGAGCAGTTCGAGGGACTGCGTCAGCGCAGCCTCGACATTGCCCTGGTGCGGGAACCGCCGGACCGCGACGACCCCGTACTACGGGCGGCGCCATTGCTGGAGGACCCCTTGCTGCTCGTCCTCCCCGTCAGTCATCCGCTGGCGGCTCAGGAGACGGTCACGGCGCAGGACCTGGACGGCCAGCCATGGATCGCCGTCGAGGGCGAGGGCGACCCGGCTTGGCGGGACGCCTTCGTCGCCTCGTGCGTCGCCTCGGGCTTCACACCCGACATCCGGCTCGATGCCGCGGAACCACTGACGGCGCTCGGCCTGGTCGCCTCTGGTCTTGGGCTGGCACTGGTGCAGAGAAGCATGGTGCGCGGCGCGACGGATGCCTTGGTGGTGCGTGAACTGCCCTGGCATCAGGCGTCCGTTCACCTGTGGGCGGTATGGCACCACGTCGATCTACGGCCGGTCGTCGCCTCGTTCCGCGAGACGGTACTGGAGGGAGAGAGGAGTGAGAGGCCGCTGCCTTCCTCCACAACGTGACGACGGGGAACCGTCCACCATCACCTTCACACCCACGCCGACGAACCCGTCAACGTGTGACGTCACAACTCTCGGCCGAACCCAGAACAGTTCATCGCCGATGGAGCGGCCGGGGTCGCCGGAAGGCGTCTTGGCAGGGCGCTCTCCCGACGTCAGCCGTGCCTCGTCTCAGGTGCTGGACTTCACAGCGAAGTCGACGTCGGCGGTGTTGACCGTGCCCGCGGTCCGGCCGGGAGCTGTGTGGTATTTCCAGTACAGGTTTGTGTGTGCGATGACCTTGTCGGGCGGCGGCGCTCCGTACTGGGACAAGTCTTCCGTCGTGTGGGCGTCGCCGACCAGCGTCGCGTCGTAGCCGCGGGTGATCGCGCCGTGGAGCGTCGAGCGGATGCACTCGTCGGTCTGCGCGCCGGCGACGAAGAGCCGGCTGATGCCGCGCGCGGCGAGTACCGACTCCAGGTCGGTTTCTTCGAAGGAGTCGGCGTACGCCTTCTGCACCAGGGGCTCGGAATCGCGCCGCACGAGTTCGGGTACGTACTGCCAGCTCTCGCTGTCCCGGAGCAGTTCGTCGCTGTTGTGCTGGACCCAGACAACGTCGATGCCGGCGGCGCGCGCCTTGTCGACCAGGGTCCCGATGTTGGCAACGACGTTGTCCCGGGCGTACGCCTCCCCCACGACTCCGTTCTGCACGTCTATGACGAGCAGGGCGGTGTTCGGCCGGCTGACGAGCGTGCTCACGGCGCCTCCTGGCACACGGGGATCGCGGTCTCGACCATGCTATGCCGGCTCGGGCTCGTAGCGGGGCATCGTCACATTTCGCCGGTCAAAGTTCGAAAGCCTTTTCGTGGCGCGGCTCGTAGAGTCCCAACTCACCACCGCCCGGCAGCCGGATCCCGGTCCTGAGTCCCCACCCGGCGCTGGTGACCGCGGTGCACTCGACCCCCTTCGCCGAGAGCTCATCGACCGTCGCTTCGACGTCATCACACATCAGGAACAATTCGTGTGACGATCCATCGGCGGGGTGGACCGCTACCTCGGCGGGAGGCAGCTTGAAGATGAGCCAGCCCTCACCAGCATCGACGTGCGGATACCCCAGAACTTCCCGGAAGAAGGCGCGGTCCGCCTCAGCGTCCTGGCTGTAAATGATGACGTGCGCGCCGTTGATCATCCCTGAACGGTATCCAACGTCGGGAATGGAGCCCAGCAGCGACGCCGTCATCTGAGGCGACCACTGCCACAGATGTCGTGAGAATGAGGATTTCTGGGGTCCTTGTTCGGGCGTGGGTGGCCGGGACATGGCACAGCGGGTGCCAGGGCTCATACCCCCTGGCACCCGCCGCGGTTCAACCCGGTCGGTCCGCGCTACCGATCCCGGTGACTCATTCGGTGCCGCGCTGCAGGTACGCGCGGTCCACCGTCTGTCGGACGGAGTTGCCGGCCGCGTCCTTGGCGGTCACGCGCAGCGTCACATACGCGTCGCCGTGCACCCGGGCCGGCCGCTCCACGGTGGCGGTGAAGCCGCTGCCCTTGCGGGTCGTGGTGGCGGTGGTCCAGGTACGCCCGTCGTCGTAGGACGTCTCGACCTTCAGCGTCACGCCGCGCGGCGCCGCCATGCCGTCCTGCATCCGGACGTCCAGGCCGAGGGTGTGCCTGCGCTGCGGGCCCACCGCGTTCTGGGCGTCGACCGGCACGTCGTAGTCGACCTGGAGCATCGGCAGCCGCGTGGAGGCGGCGGCGGTGTCCGAGCGGAACGTCCACGAGGTGCGCGCGCCGGTGCCGAAGCGCCAGTCGTCCGAGACGCGGGTGGTCGCCAGGTCCAGCCGGTACTCGGCGTCGCCCGCGGGCACCTCGATGTCGCCCCACGCGCCCTGGCTCGACCCGGCGATCTGCTTCCCGTCGCGGTACAGCACCGCCGTGGCGGTGTCGTCCACCGGCTCCGCTTCGTCGCCGAGGCGGGCGCCGGCGCCGACGCCGGAACCGAAGCCGTTTCGCTCGTAGAACGACCAGTGGCCGGTGCCGGAGTCATTGAACTCCGGAACGTAGACGGACAGGGTGTTGCCGTTGCGTACCGACGGCCAGGCCGCACCGCGAGGGATCGACGGGCGGACCACGGCGCCGTACCACCGCTCCGTCGCATGCTGACCGGGCCGGTACGTGCGCGGCACAGCGTGCATGCCGGCCCCCAACGGCGTGTCCATGCCGAAGACGACATTGTGGTGCACGGTGTGGCGCCACAACGTGTCCCCGCCGGTCACGTACTCCACACGCTCCTTGCCCGTCGGCACCTCACGGCTGTACTGGAGCCAGGCGGTGTCCTGGTAGGGCCGCCACCCGAAACGCTGCTCGCTCGCCCAGGACGAGGCACCGGTGTGGGTGTAGGTGCTGCGGACCACGGCGCTCTCACGCTCGGAGACGGTGTACACCAGGTGCTTGGGAACGGAGCCCTTGGACACCTGCATCACGTCGTACAGGTACGGGCTGCGGACCGTGCCGGAGAACTCCACCGTGGTGGTCCGCAGCTTGGCGCTCTTGAGCACCGCGGTGCCCTCCGCCGTGCCGGCACGCATGGTGGGCAGGGCGATCCGGTCACCGGTCGGACTCCACCGCGTCCAGGGGTAGAAGCCGTCCTCCACGACCAGCATCAGCGCCTTGGCCCCGGCGTCCGCCGCGGCCTTCGCGAGCGCTCGGTCGTCGGAGAAGTCCCAGCGGACCACGGCCAGTTTGCCGCGCACGTGTGCGGCGCTCAGGTCGGCGGCCGTGCCCTTCCCGGCGTCCACGGCGGTCAGCCGTGCTCCCTTGTCGCTGAAGGCCGGGGAGTTGTACACGTAGTACGGGGTGAAGCCCAGCGAACTGCCGGAGACCTTCGCCCGCAGCTGCGGGGCCACCATCTGCCAGCGTGAGGCGAACTCGAAGTCGCCGTCCGTGACGCGCGCGGTGGGACTGACGTAGATCCGCTTGGCGATGTCGAAGAACATCACGCCCTGGATCAAGCCGTTGCCGTCGATCTTCCGGTACGTCTGGTAGCTGAGGATGCCACGCTGCTCGGCGGGACGCGGCGTGCGGATCTTCACCTCGGTGACCTTGGAGGCGTCGAGCGTCACCGTCGTGTCCTTGGTGACCTTCACCTCCGGGTTGACGACCTCGCGCAGCTCCTGGCCGTCGGCCGCCCTGTCCAGCGTGCCGAAGCTGAGCTGGTAGGTTCCCTCTTCGACCTCGGCTACGGCCGGCTCCACGCTCGTGTAGTCCACGAACCCGTCGGCGCCCCAGATCAGCGGAGCGGCGCCCTCGATGACCTTGCCGTCGCGGTCGCGCGCGACCACGGTGAGCTTACGCTTGGGTGCGTGCACGCTCAGGGCGACGGTCGTGTGGGCGATCACGGTGCCGTCGGTGGACTTCGCGGTGACGTACCCGTAGTAGTTGCCGCGGGGGGTCGCGCGGGTGGCGTCCAGGCTCAGCGGCACCTCGGCCGTGGCGCCGGACGCCAGCCGCACGGTGCCGGAACCGATGGAGATCACGCCGTCCGGGAGGGCCCGCCCGGTGCCGGTGGCCAGGCTGGCGGCCAGGGAGAGCGTGACCTCGCGGTCACCGGTGTTGGTGTAGCGGACGGTGACCGTCTGCTGCCCCTCTGTACCGCCGGCATAGACCGGGGCGAAGGCGACGGTGCCGGTGGCGGTGACCGGGCCGGTGGCGGTGGCGAGGTCGATGCGGCCGCCGCCCTGCTCGGTCACCTTGGTGCCGGACACCGTGTGCGAGGTGCTGATCAGCGCGTCCTTGAGCTGCTGCGCGCCCCACTTCGGGTGCTGCTGGGCCAGCAGCGCGGCGGCACCGGCGACATGCGGGGTCGCCATCGACGTGCCGGACGCGGAGGTGTAGTTGGCGTCGACCGGGGTGCCCATGGTGGTGCCGGACGCGCGGGCGGCGACGATGTCGACACCGGGAGCGGTCACATCGGGCTTGACCGCCCCGTCGCCGAAACGCGGGCCGCGGCTGGAGAAGGAGGCCAGCGAGTCGTCGCGGTCAACGGCGCCGACGGTCAGCGCCGCGTCCGCCGCGCCCGGCGAACCGACGGTCGTCGAACCCGGGCCCGCGTTGCCCGCGGCGATGACGAAGAGCGTGTCGGTGGACGCGGTCAGGGTGTTGACGGCCTGGCTCATCGGGTCGGTGCCGTCGGTCTGGATGTTCGCGCCGAGGCTCATGTTGACGACCTTGGCGTGCTCGCCGGCCGCCCATTCCATGCCGTCGATGACCTGCGACTCGGAGCCGGAGCCGTCGTCGCCCAGCACCTTGCCGACCAGCAGGTCGGCCTTCGGCGCCACGCCGCGCCGGGTCCCGGCGGACGCGGCACCGGTGCCGCCGACGGTCGCGGCCACATGCGTGCCGTGACCGAAGTGATCAACGGTGCCCGAACTGCCGGAGAAGTCCTTGGCCTCCGCGATGCGCCCGGCCAGGTCGGGGTGGTTGTCGTCGACACCGGTGTCCAGGATCGCCACCTTCACGCCCTGGCCCTCGTAGCCGGCCTTCCAGGCGGTGGGGGCGTTGATCTGCGCGGTGCTGCGATCCAGCACCGCCTTCACCTTGCCGTCCAGCCAGACCCGGGGAGTGGCGGCGACCCGGGCCGCGCCCGTCTCGTCGCCGGGCAGCAGTGTCTTCCAGAACCCGCCGAGGTCGTCGTCGGCGACCCGCAGTGAGCGGGCGCCGATGCTGGGCAGGTTGCGGGCCGGTGCCGAGGACTCGTTGAGCGCGGCCAGCCGGTCGGCCACCGTGGCCGCGGCTCGCTGGGACTTCGCGGTCGTCTTCGCCACGCCCGAGGTGGCGCCGGAGGAGACGATCAGCGGAAGCGCATCGGAGCGGGCCTCGTCGTAACCCTGGGCGATCAGGGCCGTCACGTCGAAGAGACGGCGGTCCAGCGTGCCGGCCATCACCAGGTCCGTCGCGTCCGACGGCAGCACCGTCAGCGACTTCTTCTGTTCCAGCGTCCGGAACACGACACGTTCACGACCCGGTCCGGGCTGCACCGACGCGGCGCGCCGTCCGCCGGGCAGCGTTGTCACGGTCACCCGGTCACCGGTCACCAGCCGTACGGTCGCGGAGTGAGCCCCCGGCACGGCGGCGGGACGAGTACCGGTCCCAATGGCTGCCGTCTGCGTCTCGGCGGTAGCCGGCACGCCTCCGGCAACCAGCATCAACCCAGTCGATATCGCCGCCGTCAGGCGGATCCATGTCATCAGCGAGAATCCTTTCCTACAGATGAGGGTCACAACCTGTGCGAAAGAATCCGCTGAAGAGCAGGACGTGTCACTGGCCTCACGTGTCACAACTGCGACATGTCCCAACGGCGACACGCCGCCTGCGCGCCTATCCCTCGTGAAAACGCGAGTTGGAGCCGCTGAGGTGCAGCGTTGCACCCAGACGCTGTGGCCCGTCCGGCGTGCTGTGACCTGCACGTTCCGCGAGCTGCCAGCCGTCCTTCCGGCCGACCGGCCCCAGCAGTCCGCGCACGTGGTCACGCATGCGCCGCCGCCGGGGCGCCGCTCAGCACGGACGCCTCAG
Organism: Streptomyces sp. NPDC005181; assembly: GCF_040608395.1. Taxonomy (NCBI): domain Bacteria; kingdom Bacillati; phylum Actinomycetota; class Actinomycetes; order Kitasatosporales; family Streptomycetaceae; genus Streptomyces; species Streptomyces sp. NPDC005181. The sequence goes on along the minus strand of NZ_JBEXID010000068.1, from coordinate 4,087 downwards.
GGGCTTCAAGAAGTGCCGAGGGGGCGACCCGTCGATCACACGTGATGTGACGTCGTGCCGGATGCGGGCCTCCTGCCGGATGTGCTCGGTTCCGGCCTGCACCTCGTAAGCCTCGGCCTGCGCCGGAACGCCGACTCGCGCTGGTCGAACTGGTCGAACTGGTCGAGCAAGTTCACGAACGGAGTCGGCCACTCGCGGGCATGGCCCGGAGCAGGGGCGCGTGAGGGACCAGGCAGTTGGCGTACATGAGACGCACGTGCGTGTGGATGTCGTCGCGCTCACACTCGGTGGACGTGGGTCAGCTCTCCTTCAGCGCAGGGTTGATCTCGGGGTGGGTGTAACGGATCGGGATGCGCCGGCTCCGCGCGTACGCAATCTCGGCCCGTGTCGAGTCACCGATGTAGTCCCCGACGATCAGCACCTCATCAGCCAGCCGGATCTTCGCCCGGTGCAGCTCGTCCAGGCGGAGCTTCAACGGTTCGGCCAGTTCCTCGGTCGCCCAGAGTTCGTGAGGCTCCTTCATGTTGCAGCCCGGGGCGAGGACGACGTGGCCGGCTGCGGTCTCCCGCAGGTTGGCCTCCTGCATGTCGGCCATGAAGCGAGTGCTGCCACAGATAACCACGATGCGGGGGATGTTGAGGTGCTGCTTCGCGTCGTCGAGCTTCTGTTCCGGGGTAAGCGGCTGCGGGTGGCTCATGGGTCAATTCTTCTCGCACAGGCCGTCGAGCTTCCACAGCAAGGCTTCGCGGGCGTCCTGCAGGTAGCGGAGAAGGTCCGCTTTCGGATGCGGTTCGATCATGCCGGGAAGTTTCCCACCCGGCACTGACAGCCTGGCCCTGCAGGGCAATGTGACGGGCGCTGCAGGGACTTCGGCTCGCGACACCGAGGGCGCCCTGCCGGGACAAGCTGACTCTCACTCATGTCCAGGCGGTGCCCTACCGTCTCCCTCGGCTCTGGCCGGAGTGGCGATAAGGGGGTGGCACCCACGGGGCGCATACAGGGAACAACGCCGCGGTTCCGCGGCCCAGCCGCCCAACTGCCGTCGTCAGTTGGACAGACAGTCGGCCCTCACGGGGCGGCGCACTGTTGCAGCGCCTTCGTTTGCGTGGCTTGCCATGCACCGTCCGTGGTCACGACCAGGTCAGAGCCCTACGCGGGCCGATGGCGGGGGTTGGTGCGACGCTGGGAGAGGTGAAAGCCGGTATGGAGCGGGGCGGTGTCGTTCAGCCTCGTGACGATCCGGTCGAGCGCTCTGTTGGGCCCGGTTGCTGTACCAGCCGGAGAGCAACTTGGCGGCCAGGGCTTCGAGGCGTCTTGTAATCCGTGGAGGACAGCCCATGAAATGCACATCGAGAAGCGGCGTGACCAAGGCCTCGTCCATGTCGCTCGTGGCGGGTGCTTTGGCTGGAGGCCTGCTGGCAGGCACCGGTTCCGGGGCGGCGGCCGATGGGGCGGCCCTTCGGCGGGCGCCGGTTGCCCCGTGCACGAACGCCCAACTCGTCGCGAACAGTGCACAGCGGATGGGGTCCAGCGAGGTACGGGTCACTGTGATCAACCAGGGTCCGGAACCGTGCGCGCTGGACGGCTTTCCCACCGTGGCTCTCGCAGGTCAGGGCTCGCCGGACAGGAACAAGCCCCTCGGTGTCGTCCGCCAGGGCAGCGTGGGGCCAGTTCAGCTGGCGGTCGGCGGCCGGGCCTCGACGCAACTCTCCTTTACGCCGGTTCTTGGTGAGGCAGGCGGGTACTGCGCCTCAGGCGCCGATCCTTTCGTCGCGCCCTCGATCGTCGTGGGTGTCGCGGGCGGGAGGCAGCAACTGGCGCCGGATGATGGCGGCGACTTCGCACTCTGCGGCAGCAGCGTCCGTGCCACCGCCTTCCGCGCCGCCGGTTCCTGACGCCGTTGCCCCGGGGCTCACGCTGCTCTGCGCGATGCGAGCTGTCGGCAGCACCGAGTCCCCCGGCGCCGGCTGTTACTGAGCTTTCCGGCGTCGTCGCGCCGCGTGGTGTGGTCCGGGTGGAGCGTGGGCCGGACCGGTCTCGTTGAGGCATCCGTCGAGTACGGCGGACTGTTCCCGCACCGAGCGCTCGGCCGAGGTCCGAGCGGTCGGTGCGCGGCCCGACGGTGCCGTTGTCCATTGCTTGTTCTCACGCCGGCCCAGGCGCGTGGTTTGCGTGACGATGATTGCAGTAACAACCATCGCGCTTAGCATTCCCGTGTGGCAGCACATGATTTCCTGGACGCCGATCAGGAGCGCGCCTGGCGCACGGTCTTCAAGGGATACGCCCTACTGGTGAGCCGGCTGGATTCCGACCTGCGCGAGCGGATGGGCATGTCCCGGTCGAATACGACGTGTTGGTGGAGCTGCCCGAGGCGCCCGAGCACGCAGCCCAGGGGCAGAGGTGAGGGATCACCTCGCGACGGTGTTCGGGGCAGTCGTCGCCGATCTCGCACCGCCGAGTGCGGGGCGGCACCACACCGAGCACCGCGACACACCTTGAGGAGACCATGACCATGACGATGAGGGCTGTCGTCCTCGACGAGCCGGGTCCGGTCGCGAACCTGAACCTACGCCGCCTGCCCATACCCGAGCCCGGTCCCGGCTGGGTACGGATCAAAGTCGAGGCGTTCGGGCTGAACCGATCCGAACTCCACACACGTCTCGGCCTCGCCGAGGGCGTGGCCTTCCCCCGCGTCCCGGGTATCGAAGCCACAGGCACCATCGACGCCGATCCCGCCGGCGTTCTCCAGCCGGGACAGCAGGTCGCCGCCCTCATGGGCGGCATGGGCCGCACCTTCGACGGCGGCTACGCCGAGTACACCGTGGTGCCGAGCTCCCAGCTCGTCCCCTTCACGTCGGACCTGCCCTGGGAGACCCTCGGCGCCGTCCCCGAAACCCTGCAGACCGCGTACGGCTCGCTGACCACCGGCCTGAACCTCAAGGCGGGCCAGACGCTCCTCATCCGAGGCGGCACCTCGGCCCTCGGCCTGGCCACCGCCACCCTCGCCAAGGACCTGGGCGCCACCGTCCTGGCCACCACCCGCAGCCCCCGGCGCACCCAGGCCCTCGCCGAGCACGGGGTCGACCACCCTCTCGTCGACGACGGCACCCTTGCCGTGCAAGTCCGCACGATCGTCCCCGAAGGTGTGGACGCGGCCCTCGAGCTCGTCGGCACCCCCACCCTCCCCGACACCCTGGCAGCCACCCGCATCCACGGCACCGTGTGCTTCGCCGGAATGCTCTCCAACCAGTGGATCGTGCCCGACTTCTACCCCATCGCCTACATCCCGCCCGGCGTGCGGCTGACCGCCTACGGCGGCGACGCCACCGACCTGCCCGCCGCCGTCCTGCAGAGCTACCTCGACCGCATAGCCACTGGCGAGATCACCCTGGGCCCCCTCCACGTCTACCGCCTCGATGAGATCCGGACTGCACACCGCGACCTCGAAGAGAGCCGAAAGGTCGGCAAACTCGTCTGCGTCACCGCCGCACAGGACTGACGCCTTCTGCCGAACAGCGCGAAGCGGCTGCATGTTGGGCTGCCGCGGGTGTGGCACCGTGGTCCGTGCTCTCGTGCAGGGTCGACTCCGCTCGTACCGAATGGGCCCGTTCATGCAGCCGTCGACCGACCGCGCGGTGCGGGCGCGGGTTCCCACCGGTCGCCCGACCTACGCCGTGTGGGCCAATGCCCTGAAAACCGAGCGGCTGCCCCCCACCCCGGACATGCCTGCGGGAACTGCACGGTGCTCCACCTCGGCGGTCGACCCACGGCGATCGGCTACTTGGGTGTCATCGCACATTGATGCATCAGTCCCGGATCAGCAGGCAGGGGCCTCGGGATGGGGTCGCAGGGCTGCAGCCGACCGAGTCCACCTGTTGCGACACGCGGGGGACTTGGTAAACACTCAGTATGGCGTAGCGGTTGTTCGGGGCACCGGGCGCGTGCCGCACACATGTGCGGCCGCCTCGCACCCGAGCAGACGCTGCGCCGATCCCCACATGCCGGAATCCCCGGCCCGATTCCGACGGGCCGGGGATTCCGTATTGTGCGGATGGAGCTGTTACCACTTGTAGTGGTGGTCCCTGAC
>NZ_JBEXID010000067.1:0-38616 GCF_040608395.1 Streptomyces sp. NPDC005181 | reverse complement strand
GGCCCTGGAACGGGACATCCGAGCCTGGACCGCCCAGTGGAACGACAACCCGAAGCCCTTCGTCTGGACGAAGGACGCCGACGAGATCCTTCAACACCTCGCTTCATATCTTGATCGAATTCCCGGCGCAGAACACTAGCCTGCTTTTGTGCTAAAAAGCCTGGCCACACTGTGACCAGGGGGCCCTGAAGATCCCGGTGGACGAGGCCATCCGGAACCGACCGTTCACGGACTGGCGCTGCTGTCCTGTCGCACCACAGGCGGCAGTTGACGTGACGCTGACTTGCATAGGTGCCAGATGTTCTGGGACTGCTGGCCGGTGACGATCTCAAACGGTCTGGCTTTCGCGGAAGTGGTGATGGCGCCAGGTGGCCCGTCCGTTGTCAGTGGCGCCTGGAAGGGTGCTCTTCGTGAACCTTGAGAAGTTCTGGGAACTTGTAGAGACGTGTCGCCGACAGGCAGACGGCAGGGATGCGCGACTTGCATGGCTTCGTTCTGATTTGTCGCGCAGGCCGCTGGCGGAGATCGTTGAGTTCCAGATGTGCCTGGACCAGGTAACCCGTCAGGCTTTCACCTGGGAGCTGGTGGCTGCCGCGGAGCGGATCTTCGGCGGCCGGTGTTCGGATGACGACTTCTGCTACTTCGGTCTCTGGATGGTCGGGCTGGGTAAAGACGCCTTCGGGCGAGCCGTGCTCGACCCTGATGCTCTGGCTGACACTCCTGAGGTCCTGCGCCTGGCGGGGCGAACTTGGAGGACCTGGGGTGATGACTGGCCCGGGTGGGAATTGCTCGACTATGTGGCATTGGAAGCCCATGGGCTTGCGACCGGGGATCCCGACGAGTGCGGGGATACTTTCTATGCGGCTGTGGAGACCCGGCGGGGTGAGCACGCGGTCAGCCAGGGCTTGGCCGGGAAGCGCTGGAATGTTCGGGATGAAGACGAGGCGGCTCGCAGGCTGCCAAGGTTGAGCGTCATGTTCCCGCTCAGCGCCGACGCGTGAGGCGCGATGAGTACGCGTTGTTGCTGAAGAACGCCGAGACTTTGGTGTTCTCAACGGGATGGCTTTCACGGAGGCGTGTGCAGGTCAGCCGTCTTGCTCTTCGGTGAAGCTGCCCGTGGTCTCCCTGAGACGATGCCGTGCTGCATCCAGACGCTCCGCGTAGTCAGCGGCGAAGATTCCGGGAAGTGCCTTGTCCAACGTTCCCGCGATCTTGTGGATCGGGGCCCATACGGCCGGATCGTCGACCAGACGGCTGAGATCCGTCAACTGAACTCGCTCCAACCAGTCCGAGAGGACGAGCGCTTCGTCGGAGGTGAGCTTGATCGTGATCTCAGTGCTGTCCACGGCCCGAAACCTATCCCGTTGTCCACCCGGGAGAGTCTCGTTCGCGGTAGAGGCAGAGCTGCCTGTAGAGGGGGTCCTGGGTTCCGAGGGTGGTGTAGATCCGGGCGAATCGTCGGCTCAGCTCGGCGGTCGTAGCCAAGTAGAGCTCCTTGGGGTCGAGGGCGGCTGTGGGCGGATCGAGGATCAGGTGCGTCAGCACCACGATCTCGGGGAACGCCGCGAGGTGACTGCGGTCGTCGGCTGAGACCTTCTTGCTGATGGCGAGAGCTTCGATTCGATCGAGTCGATCGGTCCACTCTTTCCCGAGGTCGATCGGCATTCCGGAGGCGGACCAGTCTTCGACGATCTTCCGCGCCAGATCGAGGGCTTGTCTGATCTGACGGTGACGACGGACGAGGTGGTCGAGCCGACGCTGGGCCTCGATGACTTCCGGCAAGGAGACGAGCGGGATGTCGTGAGTGGAGCGGGTCCAGAGCTGATGCCGCTGGCAGAGGTGGACGTGGGCGGGCGAAAGGGTGATGACCACGGAAGCGGCGGGGCTGCGGCGAGCTGTGCAGCAGCGGCAAGGGCGGCTGATCAGCCGTTCCGTTCGCTGCTCGGGACGCCGGGGGCTGAGGAAGTCGGCGAGTGCGGGCAGGGCCCAGGCGAGCTGGGGCGTTGGGCGCCCGGAGAGTATGGCCAGACGGCCGGGTGAGTGGGGATCCCAGCCGGCCGTGGTGTTGCTGAGCGGGGAGAACTCTGGCGGCAGCGGGCCCAGGAGGCGGGCGATGACGCCCGCGGGACGGTTGTTGGCGACGGCCAGGCGGTGGAGATAGGACCCGAGGGTCTCGTTGTGGACGGGCCTGAGAGCGATGGGCAGCTGGCGGAGCCGGTCAGGCTGCGTCGGCATCCGGCCTCCGGCGGCGGGGCCGCCGGTTGCGGCGGTATTCCTGGCGGGCGTCCTCGGCGGTCTGATCGACCTCGATGGTCTCCAGAGTTTTGCGGGTGATGGCCTCGCAGCCGTTGATGATGGCCTCAAGGGCGGCGCCGCGGACGAGTTGGGAGAGGCTGCCGATTGCGCCGTCGGTGCGTTCGTGGAGGTAGCCGTCGAGTTTGACCAGGCTGCCGGGCTTGTGCCGGTGGAGTCGCAGGGCATCTTCGAGCGAGGCGACCAGGTTCCGCCAGTTCTGCCGCTGTGCGGTGGTGCCGTAGGCGAACGGTTCGGTGTCGGTGACGGTGTATCGGCCAGCGATTTGCCGGCCTCGGATGCCGCTGAACAGACCGCTTGCGGCGACATCGATGCCGGCGAGTACGAAGGTGGCGGGGATGCGTTCGGACAGGTATTTGAGCTGGTCGGAAGCTTCGGCCCCGGCCTGGGTCGCGATGTTGAGGTTGTGGATTTCGTCGACCAGTGCGAGTTCGACGCGCATTTTGATCAGCAGGTCGCAGACGGCGTTGGTGATGGACGTCTGGGTTTCTTGCCGGACGACCGGGAGGCCGAGGAACCGGGCGAACTCGATGGCGAGCATCTTCGGGGTGGCTCGGGGCGGGACCGTGACGTAGACGACCGGCAGTCGCCCCGCGGCGGCCGGCCCGAGCCGTTTGCGAACCAGGAGTTCATGGTTGCGGCCGAGCTGGGCAATGGCGGTTGTCTTGCCGGTCCCGGCCTGGCCGGTGACGATCAGCCCGCGGCGGCCGGAGATCTGGTGCCGGTTGAGCAGGACCAGGCGCCGTCCGGTGGTGAACACGTTGCGGACGGTGGGGGTGGCCACGATCACGAGCCGGGAGTGGTAGTCCAGCCGGGGCTCGTTGTAGGCGAGCCGTTTCTCCTCGGGCAGGGTCTTGAAGGCCCGGAGCGAGAGCATCGGCGGGCAGACCGGGGCGTCGTCGACGAACTTTCGCCAGCCGTCCTTGGTGGTCAGCGGGTTGTGCTCGTCGTCATGGGCGTCGGGCGGAGTCACCACAGCGGATTCCCTTCCTCTTCCAGGGGGTTGAAGACGCCGAACGGGGTGACCGGCGCCTCCTCCGGCTCTTCGTTCTCGTTGTCGTCCGCATCGGCAGACCGGGCGGGCGGGAGTGCGGGCCGTGCGGGTGCTTCAAGGACTGCCCGGGTGCGGGCCATGACCTGTTCCGATCCGGCCGGCGGCTTCCCCGCCCTGCGCAACAGCTTGGCCAGAACCTGGGCGACGGCGGTCTCGCTGGTGTCGTCGCGGCCTTGGTCGGCGAGAAGCTGGCGTGCGTGACGCCAGGTGAAGTCGGCGAAGGGGGCCCGGACCATGGGCAGATGGGTCCACGGGGCTTCGATCCACCGGCGGCTGTCGCTTCGCCGTACCCAGACGCGGGAGACGTCGTAGGGGTCGTAGTGGACCTCCCACAAATCCTGCTTGCTCGTCACCCCGGACGGCTGGCGCCGAAGCCGGTTGAGTTCGGGGCTGTCGTAGGTGCGGTAGTTGACCTTGATGCCGTAGTCGTTGATGGCCCTCCAGACCGCGGGCAGCAGTTCGATGTAGTCCTCCGCCGACAGAGCGACCGGCAAGTATCCGGCCCGGGCGACGGCGATGGCGTAGGTCTCGTTCGGCGACAGCGTCTGCCCCGCCATATAGGGGTTGCGCAGGCCCTCGTGCGGACGCTGCTGCCAGCAGATGATCCACTCGTCCAGGAGGTCTTGGAGCTGGGCGAGGGTCCAGACCGCCTCGGAGGCCGGGTCGCTGCCGCGACGGGTGACATCGGAGCCGGTGTAGCCGGCGACGTACTGGCAGAACAGCGAGTTGATCGACGCGAACGTCCTCTCCACGATCGCCTTGTCCGTCGGGGTCCTTGGTCGGGCGAGCTGCAGCGAGATCCCCAGCAGCGAGCAGGCGGAGGAGAAGGTGTCGGAGACGAACACCTTGCCGTGGTCGATCACGATGGTGTCCGGGACGATGACCGGCTTGGCCGCTGCTTTCTCCAACCGCGCATCCACCGCCGTGAGCCGCTGGTGCGGGAGGATCGAGTCCGACATCGCCAGGGTCTGGCTCCAGCCCGGCCGCATCGGCTCGGGAACCAGCATCCTCGCCAGCAGCACCGCGGCGTCGACGCCTTTCGTGCCCGCGGGCCTGAGCAGGGCCGCGCAGATCGTGCGCGTCGTGACATCGACCGCGATCGTCAGTTCCGGGCGGGCCACGACTCCGTCGTCCAGCACCGCCATCACGTCCAGCCGCGTGGAGTCGATCTGCACGATCTCTCCGGGGCGGGCAGCCATGGACGGGGTGAACGGCCCCACGGGCCGAAGAGCCCGCTGACGGCGGACCGTGGCCGGCCCAAAGGACGCATTGTTCTTGGCGAGGCTGTTCACCAGCCGGTAGAAGGTAGCCCGCGTCGGCAGGAGCTTCACCGCTTCCTCGCCGTGCCTCGCGGCGAGGATCTGCTCGGCCTGCAGCATGAGCCGCTTGCGGTCGCCTGTCGAAAGGTCCGTCTGCCCGGCCAGTGCCTCGGTGACCGCCTCGACGACGCGTTCGTCCGTCCTTCCAGTGCCGGGGACCGGGGCCGGTGGTTTGCGGGACCGGCCGTCCACCAGTCCCCACAACCCCTCGGCCTCGTATCGCTGCCGCATCCGCAGAAAGGTCCGCTTGCTGATCTGCTGCCCGCCGGCCGCCAGCTCGGCGACCTTCGCAGCCTCTCGCTCCATCAGCGTCCGCCAGGCCGGGTCGTACTCGGGTCGAGGAGACGTGCCCTCCGGGGCGTCCGGGGGTAGCCCGGTGATCACTTCCACCACGTGCTGTTCCCAGAACCGCGCCTGCTCGACGGCCGACGGCGGCAACGCGTCCACCAACGCGAACGGCGGCAGGACACGTTCCGGGACCGCCTCCGGCCCCCGGTCCAGCACCTCGAAATCGGCGGCCGCCATCACATAGCCAGCAGCCATGACACTGGTGTCGCCCTCGTCGCTGAGCAGCCGCAAGGCCATTCCCTCCAGTCCGATGACCTGTTGGTTCCGGCCCTCGAACCGGATCCGGTCCCCGACTCGCAGAACCCCGCGTGGTGCCAGTTCAGCCATGACTCACCGCCGCGCGACCGATCACGGAGCCGTCTCCCAGCGGCACCGCCAGGTCAAGACGCAGGTCACCGCACCACAGCAGGTGGTAGAGCGTCGGCAGGACGGACAACAGGCCCCCCACTGCCTCGGCACCGTCCATGAGTAACCGCGGGTCGTCGAAGGCGTCCATGAGTCGATTCGCCACGTCGCCCACCCGGTTGCGTGGATGCCGATAGCCAGCCAGCCAGCGGACGTTGGCCATCTCCACCGGATCGGGCTCGTGCACCAGCGCGAAGGACCAGCAGCCCATTCCCTGGCACATCTCCTCAGTCGCCGAGAACTTCACCGCGTCCTCCGGGCCGACCCGGTCCGCCGGCCGGACATCGACGACCAGGCCCGAGCCGTCCTCCAGACGTGCGAAGTAGTCCGGCGTATGCGAGATCCGGCGCTTCTCCCCCTGCCACGTCACCCGGAACGGCTGCGAGGCCAGCCCCACCACCCTCCGGTCATGATCGAGGAGCATGGCCCGGTCCCGCTCCAGCCACGACTCGAACCCCACCAGCGACTCCGTCGTAGCCGCCCAGTACCAGCCCGTGAAATGCCGCTGCCCGCGGTACGACGTGAACCGTCGCACCGGAAGCACCGACTCGAACCGAACCCGGGACACCGCCTCCAGCACGGACTTCCGCAGCCCGCCGCCCTCGCCGTCAGCCCACTCGACATCGACCAGACCCAGATCCATCGCCACCCCCGGCTCCGCGTACCTGCCGAAACGACCGTGACAGGTACCGCGAGAACCGGACCAGGAAAATGAGATCAAACCCCACGTACGGGGCAAACGTCGTCGCTCCGACCGCGACGCAATGAGAATCCGCCAGCGTGAACGAGAAGCGGTGAGAATCCGACAGCTTCAATGCGACAGGACAGCTGCCTTGCCGCATGTCGGAGCCGCTCAGCGATCACGGTGCCAACCATCCGTGTTTTGTGCCAACTATAGTTGCTCGTCACAACCGCTCAGCGGCGTACGCGCGGCATCCCCAGGCCGATCCACGAGATGATTTCCCGCTGGATCTCGTTGTTTCCGCCGCCGAAGGTGAAGATGACGGCGGACCGGTAGCCGCGTTCGAGTTCGCCGTGCAGGACGGCGCCGGCCGATCCCTCCTTGAGCGGTCCGGCCGAGCCGACGATCTCCATCAGCCAGGCGTAGGCGTCACGGCGCGCCTCGGAGCCGTAGACCTTGACGGCAGAGGCGTCCTGCGGGGCGAGGGCGCCTTCCTGGACGGCGGAGACCATCCGCCAGTTGAGGAGTTTCATGGCGTCGAGCCGGGTGTGGGTGCGGGCGAGTCGGGTACGGACCCAGCCGAGGTCGATGACCCGGCGCCCGTCGGCGAGCTTGGTGTCGGTGGCCCAGCGCTGCACGTTGTGGAGGGCGCGGATGGCCATGGTGCCGTGGGCGGCGAGGGTGACGCGTTCGTGGTTGAGCTGGTTGGTGATGAGCCGCCACCCCTTGTTCTCGTCGCCGACGCGGCGGGAGACGGGGACACGGATGTTCTCGTAGTAGCTGGCGGTCGTGTCGTGCGAGGCGAGGGTGTTGATCAGGGTGCAGGAGTAGCCGGGGTCGGTGGTCGGGACGAGCAGCATGGTGATGCCCTTGTGGGGCGGGGCGTCGGGGTCGGTGCGAACGGCGAGCCAGACCCAGTCGGCGGTGTCGCCGTTGGTCGTCCAGATCTTCTGACCGTTGACCGTGTAGTGGCCGGTGGTCTCGTCGCCGTCGCGTACGGCCCGGGTCTTGAGGGCGGCCAGGTCGGTGCCCGCGTCCGGTTCGCTGTACCCGATCGCGAAGTCGATCTCGCCGGCCAGGATCTTCGGCAGGAAGTATGCCTTCTGTTCGTCCGTGCCGAACTGCATGATCGTCGGGCCGACGGTGTTGAGGGCCATCAGTGGCAGCGGTACGCCTGCCTGGGCGGCCTCGTCGAAGAAGATGAACTGTTCCATCGGGGACAGGCCGCGTCCGCCGTACTGGGCCGGCCAGCCGACGCCGAGCCAGCCGTCGGCGCCGAGGCGGCGGATCGTCTCGCGGTAGAAGCGTTTCTGGGCGGCGGGGTCGCCGTACCTGGCGTAGGCGTTGTCGGGGACGAGCCCGGCGAAGTACGTGCGCAGCTCGGCGCGCAACTGCTGTTGCTCAGGCGTGTATTCGAGGTGCACGGCCCCTCCAGGAGTCTCGCGGTCGCGTCGCCCGTGTGCGGCGGCGCACACAGTAGAACGTGTTGCAAGAATCCGGAAGGGCCATGAGGCCGCGGCTGCCGGTCAGCGCTTGACGGCGCGCAGCACGACGAACTTGGGGTCACCGGCGACGGTGGTGCAGTTGCCGAAGGTGCGGCGCAGTTGGGTGTGGTACCCGAGATGCCGGTTGCCGACGACCCACAGCTCGCCGCCTTGCCGCAGCGCGGCGCGCGCCCCCTGGAACATGGTCCGGGCCGTGGCGTCGGTGATCGCCTGGTGCGAGTGGAACGGCGGGTTGTTGAGCACCAGGTCGACACTGCCCGGCGGTACGCCCACCATCCCGTCGCCGACCAGGAAGTCGGCCTCGGCCTCCGCGCCGAGGTTGGCCCGGAACGTCGCCTCGGCGGACGCCACCGCCAGATACGACTCGTCGATGAAGGTGACCGCCGCTTCGGGGTTGGCGAGCGCGGCGGAGGTGCCGACGACCCCGTTTCCGCAGCCCAGGTCGACGATGCGGTCCCGGCCGCTGCGCTCGGGCAGATGGTTCAGGAAGAAGCGGGTGCCGATGTCGAGGCGCTCGGCGCAGAAGATCCCGGCGTGATTGACGACCGTCCGGCCGGAGACGGCGCCGATGCCGTCGGGCAGGTCGTAGCGGTGCGGCCACGGGCTGGGCGTGCGGGCCAGGGCCGGGTCGGGAGTACAGAAGATCAGTCGGGCCTTCTTGACCGCGAGAGAGGTGCGCGTCGGGCCGATGATCCGCTCGAACAGTTTGAGGGTGGAGGTGTGGATCTCCTTCACCATGCCGGTACCGATGACGACGGTGCCGGCGTGCACGGCAGGGGCGAGCCGGTGCAGCTGGTCCTCCAGGAGCGCCAGGCTCTTCGGGACGCGTACGAGAAGGACGTCGATCCGCTCCGGCGGTGTGTCCCTGGCCGACAGCAGACGTACGGCGTCCGGGTCGTCACCGTTGCGGGCGAGGTTTGCCACGGTTGCGCGCTGCGCGAGGTACGAGTCGGTGATCTGTACAGGGCGGTGTCCGGCCAGCACGGTGGTCAGCGCACCCCAGCGGTCGCCCACCACGACCACGGCGCCGGACAGGTCGGTCGGCTCGGCTCCGTCGATCCCCTCCAGCTGCCGCAGCAGATATTCGTCGGCAGCGTCCCAGGCGCGAAACGGGTCGCGCGGGTGCTCGGGAAAGCGGGCGAGGTCGAACCCGCCCTGTGACGTCGTCAAACGGTTCATTGTGCATTCAGGCTAGCCGAGCAGCGGGGAGCGCCCACACACTCCCCGCCGTGCCGGCCGCCTACGGCAGCTGCTTCTCCATCGCCGCCCGGCCCTCTCGTGCCAGTCGGCGCTGCGCCCACTCGAGATTCTGCGGAGTCAGGTCCCGCCCGGAGGCGAGCACCAGATCCTCGGCCGACGGATCGTCGCTCCCGCCGGTGTGCAAGAGGCTGTCCGGGGTCACGCCCCGAGCAGATACGGGTACGGATTCGGGCTCTTCGCTCATGCCGCCTCCTCGTCCTTGCCGCAATTCTCACCCTGCGGCTCCAGGACCGCATCCGAGGACCCAATTGACCTGCACATGATAGGTACACAGCGTTCACACGTCGGTCACCGTGCGTGTGGAAGGCTCCCGCTGACCACGCACCACACACGAACACCGCGGCACCGCCCCCACCCCGTGACGGCGCCGCGGTGCCTGCTTTTCCGGAGAGGACACCCCACATGTCCCGTCGTCACCTTCATTACCGGCGCCCGCTGCTGGCCACCCTTGCCGCCTTCGCGGTACTCGCCGGCACCGCGGCCGCCGCACCCGCCGCGCCGACCGCTCCCCGGACCTCGCCGGTGGCCGCGACGCCGCTCGCCTCGCTCGACGACACGTACTATCAGAACGCGCTCGGCGAGACCGGAACGCAGCTCAAGAGCGCCCTCCACTCGATCATCAGCGTGCAGACGAAGATCTCGTACAGCCAGGTCTGGGACGCGCTCAAGAACACCGACCAGGACCCAGCCAACTCCTCGAACGTGATCCTCCTCTACACCGGGCGCTCCGAGCCCAAGAGCGACAACGGCGGCGCGGTCGGCCAGTGGAACCGCGAGCACGTCTGGGCGAAGTCGCACGGCGACTTCGGGACCACCACCGGGCCCGGCACCGACATCCACCACCTGCGCCCGGAGGACGTCACGGTCAACTCCATCCGGGGCAACAAGGACTTCGACAGCGGCGGCACCGCGGTGACCGGGGCAGCCGGCAACTACACGGACAGCGACTCCTTCGAACCGCGCGACGCGGTCAAGGGCGACGTCGCCCGCATGATCCTCTACATGGCGGTGCGGTACGAGGGCGACGACGCCTTCGCCGACCTCGAGCCGAACGACCAGGTCAACAACGGCTCCGCGCCTAACATCGGCAGGGTCTCCGTACTGAAGCAGTGGAGCCAGGAGGACCCGCCGGACACGTTCGAGAAGCGGCGCAACGACGTCATATTCGACCAGTACCAGCACAACAGGAACCCGTTCATCGACCACCCCGAGTGGGTCGAGGCCATCTGGTAGCAGCGCGGTCCCGTGCCGTCAGGCCGTCGGGCGGCCCGCGTCCCGAGCAGCGCGCTCGACGGCCTCCTCGCGGGAGGTGAAGCGCCGGGGGGCTGTCGGGTCGCCGCCCGTCACCCCCAGGTGGCCGGCCGGATCGACCACGGCTGTGCGCCGGCCGCCCTCCGCGAGCCGGGCCAGTCCGGCGCGCAGCATCGACCTGGCCACCGTGTCGATACCGGTCACCTGCCGCAGGTCCAGCACCACGGACGCGGTCTCCTCCGGCCCGGACTCGTCGAGCGCGTACAGCACGCGTTCCGCCGCGGTGAAGTCGAGAGCGCCCTGCGCGGCGACGACCGCCACCCGTTCCCGCAGGGCGCGTTCGTCCTCCCCCGTCGGGGCGGACGGCAGATCGTCGGCGGTGGTGACCAGGGTGACGGTCGAGGCGGCGAGCGCCGGGTTGTGCATCAGATGCAGGCCGAGTCGTTCCGACAGCGCCCCCAGCGCGATGCGCCCGCGGACCGATGTGCCGGTCGGATCCAGCAGCGGGCTGTAGGCCGCCAGCCCGAACCGGGCCGGTCCCGCGGCGATCAGGCCGCCGGACACCCCGCTCTTGGCGGGCAGCCCCACCCTCAGCAGCCAGTCGCCCGACGTGTCGTACATGCCGCAGGTCGCCATCACGGCGAGCACCTGCGCGGCGACCGGCTCCTCGACGACCACGTCACCGCTGAGCGGGTTCACACCGCCGTTCGCGAGGGTCGCGGCCATGGCGGCGAGATCCAGCGTGGTGACGCGTACCGCACACTGCCGAAAGTACGTCTCCACGGCTCCCACCGGGTCGACCGGCAGCGGACCCGCACTGCGGATCAGATAGGCGAGGGCGCGGTTGCGGTCGCCGGTGGCAACCTCGGAGGCGTACACCGCCTCGTCGACGTCCAGCTGCCGCCCGGCGAACCGGCCCAGACAGTCGAGGATGCGGTCGAACCTCGGGGCGTCGGGGGTGTCGGGGATCAGCGCGGTGGTGACGATCGCACCGGCGTTGACCATCGCGTTGTCCGGTCGGCCGGTACCGGGTTCCAGGCTGATGGCGTTGTAGGCCTCGCCGCTCGGCTCGGCGTTCACCCACCGCGACACGCCGTCGAGTCCCAGCTCGGACAGCGCGAGGGCATAGACGAAGGGTTTCGACACGGACTGCATGGTGAACGGGACGTCGGCCTCGCCCGTGCTGTAGCGATGGCCGTCCATGCTGATCAGGGCCAGCCCGAAGGCCTCCGGGTCGGCCATGGCCAGTTGCGGGATGTAGTCGGCCTGTTCGCCGTCACGCACGCCGGCGAACCGGGTACGCAGTTCACGCAGCGCATCCGTCACCGCACCGGCCGCGGAGCTCACCTCGCCCCCGGTCGTCAGCCGCGCTCGGCTTGGGCGATCCGGGGGAACGTCTTGACTCCGGCCGCCTTACGGCTGTTCGCGTGTTCGCTGACCGTCCGGCCGGGCGGGGCGTCCGGGAAGCCGAGCACCACCGAGTCGAGCACCTTCCCCGACGCGTCGACGAACTCCACCCGGACGGCGTAGAAGGAGGCCTTGTCGGTGGGGTTGGTGACGCGGACCAGAGCACTGCGGAACTCCTCGCCGGTCGCGATCGGCAGCCCGTTCACCGAGACGTCCTTGATCGCGTTGCCCTGCCCCTGGACCCCTTCGAGCTGCTTGGCGGCCTTCTGCCGGCTGCGCTCGAGCTCGGCGGAGACCGAGGCCTCGAAGTCTCCTTGGGTGCGCGGCGAGGCGCTCGCGGACGGCGACTCGTGCGGCTCCGGCGACACCGTGCGGGTGCTCCTGGCCGTTCCCGGCGACGGGGCACCGGAGTTGCAGGCGGCGGCGCCCGTCACGATCACCGCGGCCAGCACGGCGGTGGTCAGACGGCGGGCTGTGCGGCCGCCGAGGGCGCGCCGCAGAGGGCTGGGCTGGTTCACGGACACTCCGGGTCTGCTCGGGAAAGAGAGTCAAGGGGATACGACTGGACGGGCGGAATACACCGGATCACTCGGCGTCTTCGCCGAAGATCTCGCGGAGCCGAGCCTCGCTGAGGGTGTCCAGGTTGCTGTGGAGAAGCTCGGCGCCGCCGCCGGGGAGCGCGTCGCTGATCCGGTCGGGCACCTCGTTCGTGGTGAGCAGGAACAAGGCCGAAGTCCCGGGCGTCACCTGCTTCTTGACCTCGGCGATGAAGTCGTCGTCGATGCCGACGTCAGCCAGCTTGCCGCCCAGCGCCCCGGCCGCCGCGCCGATGGCAGCGCCCAGCAGCGGCATGAGGAAGATCAGCCCGAAGAGCATCCCCCAGAACGTGCCGCTCAGGGCGCCGGCGCCGACCAGGTTGAGCAACTGCTTTGTTCTCGGCTTCGCCTTGCCGGTCGGCCAGCTGACCACGGCGGCGTCGAGGATCTTGATCAGCCCCTCCTTCTGGAGGGACTTCAGCGTGCTCTCCACGTCCTCCGCGCCCTCGGCGGACTGGAACTTCCACACGGTGAGGGTGGACATCGCGCATACCTCCGGACTCCGGAACCGATCAGCTCGCCCATATTAGGATCAAACGGTATGAATTGACCCACCGAATCACGTGGAATCGCATCGAATCGCTCGCTCTGCGCAGGAGTGGGTCGCGCCCCTGCCGGGAGCGGCCGGACCCGTCGCATCCGGTGCGCCGTCGGCCGGACCTGACCGCGCTGACGCTCGCCACGTGTTTCTTCACAGTACGGAGGCGATCCGATGCGGGCCCCGGGAGCCGCTGGGACACTGGGGAGTGCACGCCGGACCGTCCCTCGTCGGGCACGGAGGCCACGGAGGCCACGGAGAGGAAGTGACCGCACCATGCCACGCGGATCCAGTCCCAGGCGCGAGCGGCAGTACGAGCACATCAAGGAGAGCGCGCAAGAACTCGGAGTGAGCGAGGAGCGGGCAGAGGAGATCGCGGCGCGCACGGTGAACAAGGAGCGCGCCCGCTCCGATGAGACGAGAACCGCGAGCCGTGCATTGATCCACGACCTCTCGTCCCTGCGGCGCGCCGAGCTGCGCTCCCACAGCGGAGCCGAAGAGCCCACCCGCGACCAGCTCTACGAAGAGGCCCGAAGGAAGAACGTCAAGGGACGCTCGACCATGACAAAGGCCCAGCTGGCCAAGGCAGTCGGCCGCTGAGCCTCGTCACCGCAGGGCGGAACCCGCTGTGGCGTAGCGGCTACGTGGAGCCGCTACCCCACCGGCTCGGGGCCGTACCAGACCGTCGTGGCATTGCAGAATTCGCGGATGCCGTGACCGGCCAGCTCCCGCCCGTAACCGGAGCGCTTCACCCCGCCGAACGGCAGTGCGGGATGGGAGGCGGTCATGCCGTTGAAGAAGACACTGCCGGCCTGCAGGTCTCGCACACACTGACGGCTCTCGTCGGCGTCGCGCGTCCATACGTTGGAGCTGAGGCCGAACGGGCTGTCGTTCGCGAGGGTCACGGCTTCGTCCAGGTTCTCGACGCGGTACAGCGTGGCGACCGGGCCGAACGTCTCCTCGCGGTGGATCCGCATGGCGGGGGTGATCCCGGTGAGGACGGTGGGGGTGTAGAACCAGCCGCGCTCCAGCTCCGCGCCCAGGCCGGTGGGCCGGCTGCCGCCGCACAGCGCGGTCGCGCCCTTGCGTACGGCGTCGTCCACCAGCTCCTCCAGGTCTGCGCGGCCCTGTTCGCTGGAGAGAGGGCCCACGTCGGTCGTCTCCTGCTGCGGGTCACCGACCGTCAGATCGCACATGCCCGCGGTGAACCGCTCGGCGAACTCGTCGTACACATCGGTGTGCACGATGAATCGCTTGGCGGCGATGCAGGACTGCCCGTTGTTCTGCACCCGGGCGGTCACCGCCGTACGGGCGGCCCGCGGGATGTCGGCCGACGGCAGGACGAGAAACGGGTCGCTGCCGCCCAGCTCCAGCACAGTGTGCTTGACCTCGTCACCCGCGATCGACGCGACCGAGCGGCCGGCCGGCTCACTGCCGGTGAGGGTGGCGGCGACGACGCGGGGGTCACGCAGGATCGACTCGACCGCTCCCGCTCCCACCAGCAGCGTCTGGAAGCAGCCCGGCGGAAAGCCTGCCCGGCGGAACAGGCCCTCCAGGTACATCGCGGTCTGCGGGACGTTCGACGCGTGCTTGAGCAGGCCGACGTTGCCCGCCATGAGCGCGGGGGCGGCGAACCGCACGACCTGCCACAGCGGGAAGTTCCACGGCATCACGGCCAGGACCGGGCCCAGCGGACGGTAGTGGACGTAGGCCCGGGAGGCTCCGGCGTCGCGCACGTCGTCGGCCGGCGGGTGCTCGTCCGCAAGAAGTCCCTCGGCGTTGGCCGCGTACCAGCGCATGGCCTTCGCGCATTTCGCGGCCTCCGCGTGGGCCGCCTTGATGGGCTTGCCCATTTCCGTGGTCATGGTGCGGGCGATGTCCTGCTGGTCCTCGTCGAGGAGGTCGGCGGCCCGGTTCAGCAGCCGGGCCCGCTCACCGAACGCGGTGGTGCGGTACTCCCGGAAGGTGCTGTCCGCGGTCGCGAGCCGTTGCTCGATCTCCGCCGCCCCCAGCGCCTCGAACGTCTTGAGGGTCTCGCCGTTCGCGGGGTTGACCGTCGCGATGGGCATGACTGTGGTCTCCTTGCCTCGGGTTCTTCGACCGTGCCGCGCGACGCCCCGTCGCGCAACGCGGGCCCCGTGCGGGCACCCGACCGGCGCGGACCATGCGTGCGCTGTGCACGTCATCCGCGCCGGTGGGCAGAGCAGACTTCTTCGCGTACGGGCTCGGGAACCGGTCCGGGCGGGGATCCCCACCGAGCTGTTGTCGGGCCGGCAACGGGGGCCGCGTCAGACGAGGACGGGCTCGGAGGCCGGCGGCAGCAGGAACTCGCCCACTCCGGGCAGGGGCGCGCGCGGCAGCAGGTCGGTGTTCCGCGGCGCCTCGGCGTAGCGGGTGAACCAGACGACTTTGCCTTCGAGGGTCCGGCAGGTGCCCCAGCTGTGGCTGAGGGCCATGACACGGCTGAGACCACCGCCGCCACTGCTGAGCAGTCGCGGCATTTCGGAGCTGTTGTCGGCGACGGAGACCGTGAGGTGCCGTCCGGACCAGCGGAGTTCGACGACGCACTTGTTGTCGCCACCGACGTGCCGGTGGACATTGGTCAGCAGCTCCTCCACACCCCGGCACACCGGCCGGATGTGAAGTTCGAGACTCCAGTGGCGCAGATGCGCGGCGACTATGCGTCGCAACTGCGAAACGCGCTCCTCCGACACCTGGAGTTCGACCAGATAGTGCCGGTCGAGTGGAACGGTCATCGTCGAGGCTCCTCACATCCAGGCCCATCTGCTTCGCCCCGTTGAACCAACGACCCCCCGCGTACGAAGAGTGAGCAGATGTCACTATTAGGTCACTCCTTAGGGTGACCCGGTGGGACCGGTTGCGCAACACGACGGCGAACGGGGCCGTGATTGCGCCGGTCAGCGCGCCCGCGCCGCACCGGCCGTCAGGGAAGATACGGCAGCAGCTTGTCCGGTGTGAGCGGGAGGCTGCGCAGCCGGGCGCCGGTCGCGTGCCGCACCGCGTTGCCGAGAGCGGCCGCGGCGCCCACGATGCCGATCTCGCCGATGCCCTTGCTGCCCATCGGGTTGAGATGCGGGTCGTCCTCGTCGATCCAGTGCGCCTCGATCTGCGGGACGTCGGCGCAGACGGGCACATGGTAGGAGGCGAGATCGTTCTGGGTGAAGTCTCCGAAAACGGGGTCGAGCGTGCTGCCCTCGGTCAGTGCCATGCCGAGCCCCATGATCATACCGCCGATGAACTGGGAGCGTGCGGTACGGGAGTTGAGGATGCGTCCGGCGGCGAAGACGCCGAGCATGCGGCGCACCCGGACCTCACCGGTGCGGGTGTCGACGGCGACTTCGGCGAAGTGCGCACCGAACGCGTGCCGTGCGTAAGGGGATTCCACCGCCGCGTCCTCCGCGGTGTCGGCGGTGACCGTGACGCCCTCGTCGGGAAGGGGTCCGGTGCGCTCCCGCAGGTGTCGTGCCAGGGCGGTGGACGCCTTGTGCACGGACCAGCCCCAGGAGGCCGTGCCCGCGGAACCGCCGGCCAGGGGCGCTTCGGGCAACGCGCTGCTGCCGATGTCGATCCGGATGTCGGCCACGGGGGTGTCCAGCACGGACGCGGCGATCTGCGCGAGGACGGTGCGGGCGCCGGTGCCGATGTCGGTGGCGTTGATCCTGATGCGGTAGGTGCCGTCGGCGGCGGCGTGCGCCGAGGCGCTGGAACCGGCGATGTACACGGGGTACGTGGCGGAGGCGACGCCCGTACCGAGCAGCAGTGGGCCTTCGTTGCGGACTGCGGGGCGCGGATCGCGGTCGTACCAGCCGAACCGAGCGGCGCCCTCCTCCAGGCAGGCGGCGAGGCCGCGGCTGCTGAAGGGCCGACCGGTGTCGGGTTCGTACGCGGGGTCGTTGCGCAGGCGCAGTTCGACGGGGTCGATGCCGAGGGCCACGGCGAGCTCGTCCATCGCCGACTCCAGCGCGTACATGCCGGGGGCCTCGCCGGGTGCGCGCATCCATGAGGGGCTGGGCACGTCCAGCGCGGCCACCCGGTGGACGGTGCGGCTGTGCCCGGACGAGTACATCGTGCGGGCCGGCACGGCCGCCTGTTCCACGAACTCCTTGACCGTGGAGGTGTGGGTGATGATCTCGTGGGCGAGCGAAGTGAGGGTGCCGTCGAACTCCGAGCCGAGTCTGACGCGTTGCACGGTGGGGGCCCGGTGACCCACGACGACGGGCAACTCGCGCCGCGGCAGGGCGAGTTTGACGGGGCGTCCGGTGTGGCGCGCGGCCATGGCGGCGAGGACGGCCTGCGGGCGCGCGGTGCCCTTGGAGCCGAAGCCGCCGCCGACGTGTTCGGAGACGACCGTGACCTGATCGGGCCGGAGTCCGAACGCAGTGGCCAGGCTGTCGCGGACCGTGCCGGTGCCCTGGCTGGAGTCGTACACGGTCAGCTGCCCGTCGTCCGTCCAGTGCGCGGTGGAGGCGTGCGGTTCCATGGGGTGGTTGTGCAGGGGCCCGAGTGCGTACGTGACGTCTACCTGGACGGGGGATACGGCGAAGGCACGGTCGAAGTCGCCGCGTTCGCGGACGGCGGGGTATCCGCCGTTCACCGTCTGCGGTGTGTACAGGCCCGGGTGGTCCTCGGTGAGCCGGACATCGTGCCCGGCGCTCTCGTACTCGATCCGGACAGCCTCGGCTCCTGCCCGCGCCGATTCGAGGGTATCGGCCACCACGAGCGCCACCTGCCATCCCCGGTGCGGGACCCGGTCGTCCTGGAGTACGGCGAGGACCGGGTCGTCGGGCCGCTTCAGCTTCGGGGCGTTCTCATGGGTGAGGACGGTGTGCACGCCGGGCAGGGTGAGAGCCTCGTCGGCATGGATCGCCGTGATCCGGCCGCGCACGACGGTGGCGGGTACGGGCCAGGCGTACAGACAGCCCGGCGGGGTGTGTTCGGCGGCGTAGCGGGCGGCGCCGGTGACCTTGTCCCGGCCCTCGCGGCGGACCACGGGGCTGCCCAGCGGCTGGGGGGCCTGGCTCATGGCGGGAGTCCTCATCTCAGGCGGGGGCTGTGAGTGCGGCCAGTGCGTCGACGGCCAGGCTGCGGGCGAGCGCCACCTTGAACGCGTTGTCGCGCAGCGGCCGGGCGGCCGCGAGTTCGGCGTCCACGGCCCGGGTGAGGGTGTCGTCGGTGGCGGGGGCGCCCCGCAGGATCTCTTCCGCGGCACGGGCGCGCCAGGGGCGGTGGGCGAGCCCGCCGAAGGCCAGCGCGGCGTGCTCGATCCGGCCGTCGCGGACGGTGACGACCGCGGCGACGGAGGTGAGGGCGAAGGCGTACGAGGCACGGTCGCGGGCCTTGCGGTAGAGGGAGACGGCGCCGTCGGGACCCGGCGGCAGCAGCACCTCGGTGATCAGCTCGCCCGGCCGGATCACGGTGTCGCGCTCGGGTGCGTCCCCCGGCAGCCGGTGGAAGTCGGTGACGGGTACGGAGCGTTCGCCGTCCGGTCCGTACAGCTGGACCGTGGCGTCCAGGGCGGCCAGGGCGACGGCCATGTCCGAGGGATGGGTGGCGACGCAGTCCTCGGAGTGGCCGAGGACGGCGAGCTCCCGGTGGGCGCCCTCGCGGGCGGGGCAGCCGGTGCCCGGGGCCCGTTTGTTGCATGGCTTCGAGGTGTCCTGGAAGTACGGGCAGCGGGTGCGCTGCAGCAGGTTTCCGCCGGTCGTGGCGGTGTTCCGGAGCTGCCCGGAGGCCCCGGAGAGCAGTGCCTGGGACAGGGCGGGGTAGCGGGTGCGCACGGCGTGATGGGCAGCGAGGTCGCTGTTGCGCACGGTCGCGCCGATGCGCAGGCCGCCGTCGGCGGTGTCCGCCACCTGGTCCAGGGGGAGCCCGCTGATGTCGATGAGCAGGTCGGGGGTGGCCGCACCCAGTTTCATCAGGTCGACCAGATTGGTGCCTCCGCCGAGGAACACGGCCCCGGGGCGCCCGGCGCTCGCGCGGACCGCCTCGGCGGTACTGCGGGCGCGCAGATATTCGAACGGCTTCACGGCGCCACGTCCAGGATCGCTTCGACGATACGGGGGTACGCACCGCAGCGGCACAGATTGCCGCTCATCCGCTCGCGGATCTCGGGGGCGGTCAGCCGGGCCGGGGCGGAGCCGCGTTGACCGGCTTCGGTGGCGTGGGACGGAAAGCCGTCGGCCGCTTCGCCGAGCATGCCGACCGCCGAGCAGATCTGACCGGGGGTGCAGTATCCGCACTGCAGGGCGTCCCGAGCCAGGAAGGCTTCCTGCACGGGATGGAGACCCTCCCCGTCGGCGAGGCCCTCGACGGTGGTGATGGCGGCCCCGTCATGTGCGACGGCGAGGAGCAGACAGCTGTTGGCGCGTCGGCCGTCGACGATGACGGTGCACGCCCCGCACTGGCCGTGGTCGCAGCCCTTTTTCGCGCCGGTGAGGCCGAGGTGCTCGCGCAGCGCGTCCAGAACGGTGGTTCGGTGGTCGAGCGACAGGGTCCGTTCGGTTCCGTTGATGTGCAGCGTCAGCGTCGAACGGTGAGGAGCCGCCTCCGGACTTCCGGCGCCGTCCTCCCGCCGGCTCGCGTGATCCACTCGTTCGCACCTCTCAGAGCCGTGGCTTTTGGCTGCTTTGTACCAGATGCTCAGAGGCCTTCCGGTGCATTGCGCCGACTCCGGGCACGGGGCCGCGCCTCACCGGCTCTCCAGCCGCAGTCGCACCTCCTCCTCCTGGTCCCCGGAGACCGTCCCGACGACCCGCACCGTGAAGGCGTCCGCCAGGTGCTTCCGGAGCTCGTCGACCGCCCAGTAGCCACCCTGCACATCGACCGTCACGGGTTCGCCGAGCGTGACGGGACCCGAAACCACCCTCGCTTCGGACACATCGACGGTCACGGTCCATACGGTGGGCCGCTTCCCCGCCAGGTCCCGCGGGACGTCGGCCGAGGCCCGGTCGGTGGTGAAGGCGGCACGCAGCACGTCGAAGACCATCCGTGCGTCGTCCTTCGAACATCCGGTGATGGCAACCGCTACCTCCCGGCCGTCCCGGTTCTCCTCCGTCTGCGCCTGTGTTCTGTTCACCGGGGGCTCCTTCCGCTCGCAGTGCTGACCCTTCTCCAGGCTCACCCCGCAGCTGGGTGTCGGCGACACGAAGCGGTCGGTGAGCCGTGAAACGCTTTTCTCTTTATATCCACTTAAAACATGAATTGAAGGTCATAACCGAGTGACGGCCTCACCTCGGGGTATCCGGCATGCATGGACGTATCGAACGGAGCCCTCAATGCCCTGGCTGTCACGCTCGCGGACGGGCGGGGTGCGCTCGGCGTGGTGATGGCGATCGTCGGCGTGGCCCTCGTGGGCGTGCTGATCGGCGCTGTCTGGCTGGGACGGCGGCGCCGGGCCCAGGAACTGCCGCCGCCCCGGCCGGACGAGCAGCCGCCGCGGCCGGACCACCGGACGCACGTCGAGGAGCGCAACGTCCACGGCGACGACAGCTTCCCGGCCGACGGTCGGGGGCTCTCCCCCTACGAACTCGGTGACCACGGGAACGAGCCCATCCGGCGCGACACCGACGAGACGCGCGACTGAGCAGGTGGACTGTCCGCACAGGCGCGTGTTGCGCGACCGACCGACCGAAGTGAGGCTGGTAGGGGCCCGACGGCCACGGTATGCATGTGCCGCAGAACCGATGAAGGCAGCAGCACCATGACGGGAAGCAAACCCAGGACAGCGCCCCCCACGGCCCCGCTGACCGGACCGTCGGCGCCCTGCTGGGTCAATCTCATGACCCGGGACCTGAAGTCGGCCCAGGAGTTCTACACCGCCACTCTCGGCTGGACGTTCCGGCCGGGCAGGCTGGGGCAGGAATTCGCCGTCGCACGCCGCGACGACGTACCCGTGGCCGGTATCGCGGCGATGGCGACAGCCTTCCGGGTCGCCGTGGCATGGACTCCGTACTTCGCCGTGCAGAACGCCGACGTGGCTGCCTCGCGCATCCGTGAGCGCAGCGGAACGGTGGCGGTGGGGCCACTGGCGCTCGGCAAGGGACGCGGCGCCCTGGCGGCGGACCGCGACGGCGCGGTGTTCGGCATCTGGGAGCGCACCGAGGCGGCGACATCGCCGCCGGCACCGGACGACCGCTCGAACGCCTGGCTCCAACTGCGGACCAGAGACGCTTTCGACGCCGCGATCTTCTACGGCGAGGTCCTCGACTGGGCGACCGGATGCCCCGGGTGCTGTGAGGTGTCGTACGAGAAGGACGAGGTCGTGGTGGACTGCGACGGCAAGCGGCTGGCGCGGATCAGTTCCGGTGCGGTCGAGGCTGCACCGGATCCGCTGGTCCGTCCGCACTGGCAGGTCCACTTCCCGGTGGCCGATGTGGCGGCAGCGATCTCGGCGGCGCGGGAGCACGGGGGCTCGGTCGTCGAGCAACGGACACAGGGGCAGGGCACGGAGGCGACCCTGCTGGACCCGGACGGCGGGCTGTTCACCGTCACAGACATCCGGAACCCGGCCGCCGAGGGCATCTGAGCCGGACGGGGCGCAGTCATCCGAGCCGGCCCGTCGCAGACATCTGTTCGGCCGTCCGCCACACCCCGCGTGCGAATCCGCGGTCACTTCTCGTCTTCCGGTGTCGAGCGGGCCAGCACCCAGGCCGGGAACACGAACCAGCAGACGAGAAACCACAGCGCCATGGCGCCGACCAGCCAGAGAGCGAGCGCGTTGTGCAGGGCCACGCGCAGGATGAGCAGCAGCGCGGAGCACATCGTGCAGAACAGCAGGACGAGGCCGAGCACAGTCAGTCGCGACGCCCACGCGACGGTCTGCGGCTTGAGCCGGTGTCCGGTGAGCAGCCGGTGGATGGACACGGGCCCGATCAGCGCGGCGGCCGTGACCGACCCCAGCATCACGGTGACCACATAGATGGTGCGGTCCGTGTCCGACAGATCGACGAACCGCGGCTGGAAGACGACGGCAAGCAGAAAGCCGAACAGGATCTGGACGCCGGTCTGGGCGACGCGCAGTTCCTGGAGCAGGTCCGTCCACAGCCGGTCCGCCCGCTCCTCGGCCGTCTCGTGGCGGCCGGTGTCGGGCTCCCGGCAGCCTTCCGCGTCGCGGTCCTCGCCGGGTTTCGGGGTCACCGTGAGCCTCCGTCCGCGGTAGGTGTGGGGCCCGTTGCGTCGTCTTCTCCCCCACCGTAGAGATCTCATGTCGGGACGGCAGCACGAAGGCCCCGTCGGCAATGCCCTCCACGGACCACGCCGGTCGCGCCTACGATCTTGGATACGGCATCGCGCGTCGGTCACCGGCCGGGTGAGGCGTGGAGGTGCCCGTGAGATGCCTGTTGGAGGCATTCCACAGTGTCAGTCGAGTTGAACCACACCATCATTCACGCCCGGAACAACCGGGAATCCGCCGAATTCCTGGCGCATATCCTGGGTCTGGAAATCGGTGCGGAATGGGGGCCCTTCGTAGCGGTCGCCACCGCCAATGGGGTCACGCTGGATTTCGCGACCATTCCCGCCGAATCGATCGTCATGCAGCATTACGCCTTCCTGGTCTCGGAGGCGGAGTTCGATACGGCGTACGCCCGCATCAAGGAGCTCGGGATCACCTACTGGGCCGATCCGCATCAGAAGCATCCGGGCGAGATCAACCATCATGACGGCGGCCGGGGTATCTACTTCCTCGATCCCGCCGGACATGCCATGGAGATCATCACGCGCCCGTACGGCGGCTTCGCCTCGTAACGGTTCCCGGCGTACCAGGCGTTCGGCCGGGATCCGGGCCACCGGGTCCCGGCCGGGCCATGCTGCGGTCCGTCAGGCGACCGGAAGCATCAGTTCGGGCCGGTCCCACATCACTGCGGGCGGGTGAGCCGCGGCTGTACCGGTCCGCAGGGCTCCCACACTGCGATAGAAACCCTCGGCCGGCGGATGCGAGACGATGCGGACGCCGGCGAGCCCGGCCAGCCGCGCCTCGCCGCGCAGATGCGCGATCAGCAGTCGCCCGATGCCGAGACCCTGCGCATCGTCGGCGACGAACATCAGATCCAGTTCGGCCGGCTCGAGAACCAGCGAGTAGAAGCCGAGCAGCCGGTCGGTTCCGCTGTCGACGGCCGCGAAGACCCGATGGGTCTCGATGTAGTCGGGCCCCACCCGGTATCCGGCGACCATGGGCGCGTACGGGCCCTCGTAGGCGCGGGAGTTCCTGACCAGCCGGGTGAGACGCTTCGCGTCGCGCGCGGTCGCCCGTCGGATCAGCACGTCCCGGCGACCCGTCCCGTCAACCGGTCGCGTAATACTCGGTGTCATAAAGGGAGTATTACGCATCAGAAGGCCGGGCACGCGCCCGGCCTCCCCTGTCCGCTGCCCGGCCTACGACGAACCGCGCTCCGCACGCCACTCCTCGACCGTGGCGTCGATGTCGAACGGCCGCAGGTTCAGCAACGGTCCCGGCGGCGGCCGACGGATCGCCGCCTCGATCTTCTCGTTGACAGCGGTGAGCATCCGGCGCACCGCGGCCTCCGAGCGGGCTTCGGACACGGCCGCACGGATGTCCTCCGCCTCCTTGCGCAGGGCCAGTGCCGGCGGGAGCATCGACACCCCCTCGCGCTGCATCTTTGCCTTGATCCACCAGGCTTCGTCGTACGGACGGTCAATGCCGGGCAGCGGCTTGCCGAAGCCCGGCAGCTGGGAGAAGTCGCCGCGCTGCTCGGATTCACGGATCTGCTTGTCGACCCACGATTCGAAGCTGACACCAGCGGGTTTGCGCTCGGTCAACGTGCACCCCTCTCGGAGAACCCTTGATCCAGTGCTCCCACGATACCGAGGGTGGTCCCCGCGCCGGACCCCCAGGAACC
Source organism: Streptomyces sp. NPDC005181 (assembly GCF_040608395.1). Lineage (NCBI taxonomy): Bacteria > Bacillati > Actinomycetota > Actinomycetes > Kitasatosporales > Streptomycetaceae > Streptomyces > Streptomyces sp. NPDC005181. Next base: position 15,061 of record NZ_JBEXID010000067.1, on the reverse strand, counting down.
CGGGCCCGCGCCCGGCCGCCTCAGTGCGCGTGTCCGCCGGGCGTCCCTGTCTGCGACCCCGCCGACGGCTCCACCTCAACAGTCTGCAGGCCACGACAGGGAGTCAGGCACTTCCAATGGAGCACAATATACCCCCAAGGGGTATGTTCACAAGGCCCCTCTGCCGATGAACCGCTTCAGCCGCTCAGTGGCTGCCGATGGCCGGTTCCGGCTGGGCGGACACCACGAGCTGGCTCCGAAGCCGCTCCACCACCGGCTCGGGGATCCGCAGACCGTCACGCACATACCCGTCGAGCCCGCCCCACCGCTCATCCATCGCGTCGAGCGCGATCGAGAGGTAGCGGGGGCGGACCTCGATGATCGCGGCCGCGATCTCGGGATCGCCGCCCGCGTCGAGGAAGCCCTGCACATACGGCCGGAAGGCGACCCGCACCACCGGATTCACGGCGAGGAACTCCGCCTGTACGACGTCCCGCGACGCCCCGACCATGAGCAGGAGCAGCGCGGTGGCCCACCCGGTGCGGTCCTTGCCTGCCGTGCAGTGGAAGAGCACCGGCCGCGCGCGGTCGTCCGCGGCCGTCTCGACGAAGGCGCGGTACGCGGCCGAGGCGCCCGGCGACAGCACCAACTTCCGGTAGGTCTGCGCGAACAGTTCCTCGGCCTTTCCGCCCCCGAGCATCTCCTCCGCGGCCACCGGATCGGTGAGCAGTGCGCGCAGCCGGGCGGGCGCCACGCCCGGGTTGTCACCGAGGACATCGGCGACGAACAGCCGTGCGCCGGGCGGCAGCCGGTCGGGGGCCGCCGTGCGCTCGTCGGCGGTGCGCAGGTCGACGACCGTACGGATGCCGAGGGCGGTCACCGCCTCGTCGCGCGCCGCGTCGAGTCCGCTGAGCTGTCCGGAGCGCAGTACCGCGCCGGACCGGACGCAACGGTCGCGGCCCAGCGAGATGCCGCCCAGGTCGCGCAGATTGATGACGGTGACAGCCGGAACGGGCCTGGCAGTTTGCACGATGGATTCCCCTTATTCCGGGCACGGCTTGCTGCGGACACGGCTGATGAATGGATTCGGCCCGGCCGGATCAGTCGGCCAGAATCTTCGCCTTCTGCGCCTCGAACTCGGCGTCGGTCAGAATTCCTTGCTTCTTCAGCTCGGACAGCCGTTCCAGCCGGTCGATGATGTCGTCCGCCGGGGGCGCGGGAGGCGCCGCCTGGGCAGGGGGTGTCTGCTGCTGCAGGGCCTGCTGCTGTGCGGCGGCCTCTTCCTGTGCGGCCGCCTCCTGAGCTCCCCACCTCTGCTGCTGGCGCTGCTGGACCCGTCCACTGACCGCCGATGCCGTTCCGGCAACGACGGCCGTGCGCGCCACGGTGCCCAGCAGTCCCGGTCCTCTGCGGTTCATGCCCGGTCCTCGGAAAATCGGCATGATGTGCGCCCCTTCCAGTGCGGTGCGTGCGGTGCGACGGGGTACTGCGGGCCGGACAGGGTCAGCCGGTGGGTCCGCTGGCGGCCACGGCCGCCTCCGCGATCTCGGCGGGGATCCGCTCGTGCGCCACCACGTGACCGCCCGCAGCCCGGACAGCCGCGGTGAGCGGCACCGCCCACAGGTCCTCCCACACGATCAGCGCGGCGGAGCTTCCCGGTGGCACGCTCTCCCCGAGAGTCCGGATGTCCTCGCTGTTCAACAGGCCGCTGACCACCCCCTCGACCGGCTCGAACGGCACCAGGTCATCGGGGTCGAGGTCTTCCAGCTCGACGGATTCGAGCGTGCCGTCCTCGGCGCGGTACACGAACGTCAGATCGAGGATCCGCACCGCCTTCGAGGCGACCGCTTCGGCCAGCGCCGGCGCGATGGCCCCGGTGAAATGGCTCCCGGGAAAGGCGACGACGAGGTACTCCACAGGTCCCACAGTCACGGGCGTGTCCTCTCCTGCCGGATGGATTGCCTGCAGCATAACTTCGGATATTTAGTGACGCACTGTGGCAATTCGCCCGACATAGTGAGCTGAGCGGCCGCTCGGGCCACAAGGCTGCGAGGCCGACCTCGCGGGAGGAGCCACCAAGCCCCTGACCCCCGCCGACTACGCCACCGTCCGTAAAGGATCAAGTGCATGCGGAGAGGGCAAGGTCACAGGCGATTCCCCTGCTGCTCATCTGAGCCTTCGCCTAGCATCTGGGCATGACGGTCCTGCCTGCTGACGGGCTTTCGTTGGCCGCCGAATTCCCTGACCGAGCCCATGAGCAGTGGCAGAGCCTTGTCGAAGGCGTGCTGCGCAAGTCGGGCAAGGATGTTGCGGGTTCGGCAGCCGAGGAAGCGCTGTCCACCACAGTGGAGGACGGGCTCATCACCCGGCCTCTGTACACCTCGCGCGATGACGCGCCCGATGCCGGCTTTCCGGGCTTCACCCCCTTCACCCGCGGCAGCAAGGCCGCGGGGAACGCGGCGGGCGGCTGGGACGTACGGCAGCGTCACAGCCTGACGGATCCCGCCCGGCTGAACGAGGCCGTGCTCGCGGATCTGGAGAACGGTGTCACCTCGTTGTGGCTGACCGTCGGCGGTGCGGCGGGCGTACCGGTATCCGGTCTGGCCCGGGCGCTTGACGGTGTCTATCTCGATCTGGCCCCGGTCGTGCTCGACGCGGGCAGTGAACTCGAAGCCGCCGCCACGGAGTTGCTGCGGCTGTACGAGGAGCGGGGCGTGGCCGCGGGGTCGGCGCGCGGCTCTCTCGGCGCGGACCCGCTGGGCCGGGCGGCGCGCAGCGGCGGCGGCGCACCGGAGCTGACGGCCGCCGTGCACTGGGCCGAACGGTGCGCGAAGGAGTATCCCGGGCTGCGGGCGTTGACCGTGGACGCGCTGCCGTACCACGAGGCCGGTGGCTCGGCGGCCCAGGAGCTGGGCAGTTCGCTGGCGACCGGCGTGGCCTATCTGCGGGCGCTGACCCGGGCGGGGCTCTGCGTCGAGGCGGCCTGCGCCCAGTTGGAGTTCCGGTACGCGGCCACCACCGACCAGTTCCTGACCATCGCCAAGCTGCGGGCCGCGCGCCGGCTGTGGGCGCGGGTCGCCGAGGTGTGCGGGGCCCCGGGCGCCGGTGCGCAGCGCCAGCATGCGGTGACGTCGTCGGTGATGATGACGCGGCGCGATCCGTGGGTGAACATGCTGCGGACGACGCTGGCGTGTCTGGGTGCGGGAGTCGGCGGGGCCGACTCCGTCACCGTGCTGCCGTTCGATCACGCACTGGGGCTGCCGGACGCGTTCGCCCGCCGCATCGCGCGTAACACGTCGACGATCCTCATGGAGGAGTCGCATCTGGCCCGGGTGATCGACCCGGCGGGCGGCTCCTGGTACGTGGAGCGGCTGACCACCGAACTCGCCGACGCAGCCTGGGCGTTCTTCCAGGAGATCGAGCGGGCGGGCGGTCAGGCCGCGGCGCTCGGCTCCGGCCTGATCGGTGAGCGGCTGGCGGCGACCTGGGCGGCGCGCAGCAAGGATCTGGCGCGGCGCAAGGAGCCGGTCACCGGCGTCAGTGAGTTCCCGCACCTTGCGGAGCGTCCGGTGGAGCGCGAGGCGGCTCCCGGCGCCGGTGGCGCGTCGGACGGTCTGCCCACGGTCCGTCGTGACGAGGCGTTCGAGGCGCTGCGTGCCCGGTCGGACGCCCATCTGGCGGCGAACGGCCGGCGGCCCCGGGTGTTCCTTGCGGCACTCGGCCCCGCGTCGGCACACACCGCACGGGCCACGTTCGCCTCGAACCTGTTCCAGGCGGGCGGGATCGAGCCCGTGCACGACCCGGTGTCGGCGGACGCGTCGACGGCCGCCGAGGCCTTCGCGGCCAGTGGGGCCACGGTGGCGTGCCTGTGTTCCGGTGACGCGCTCTACGCCGAGCAGGCGGGGACCGTGGCCTCGGCACTGCGCGCGGCCGGTGCGCAGCGGGTGTTCCTCGCGGGCCGGCCCGCCGAGCATCCCGAAGTCGACGAGTACGTCTTCGCGGGCTGCGACGTGGTGGCCGTGCTCTCCTCCGTTCTCGACCGTATGGGTGTGGCGTAATGCGGATCCCCGACTTCTCCGACATCGAACTCGGGCCGGGCACCGGCGCCGAGGGGTCCGAGGACCAATGGCGCACAGCCGTGAAGGAGTCCTCCGGTGGCTCCGACAGCGATCTGCTGTGGGAAACGCCGGAGGGCATCGCGGTCAAGCCGCTGTACACCGGACGTGACCTGGAGGAGCTCGACTTCCTCGGTACATATCCGGGCATGGCCCCGTATCTGCGTGGCCCCTATCCGACGATGTACGTCAACCAGCCCTGGACGATCCGGCAGTACGCGGGGTTCTCCACGGCCGAGGAGTCCAACGCCTTCTACCGCCGCAACCTCGCGGCCGGACAGAAGGGCCTCTCCGTCGCCTTCGACCTGCCGACCCACCGCGGCTACGACAGCGACCACCCACGGGTGACCGGCGATGTCGGCATGGCGGGTGTGGCGATCGATTCGATCTACGACATGCGCCAGCTGTTCGACGGAATCCCGCTGGACCGCATGACGGTGTCGATGACGATGAACGGCGCGGTGCTTCCCGTACTCGCCCTGTACATCGTGGCCGCCGAGGAGCAGGGCGTACCGCCCGAGAAGCTGGCCGGGACCATCCAGAACGACATCCTCAAGGAGTTCATGGTCCGCAACACCTACATCTATCCGCCGAAGCCCTCGATGCGGATCATCTCCGACATCTTCGCGTACACCTCGCAGAAGATGCCGCGCTACAACTCGATCTCCATCTCCGGCTATCACATCCAGGAGGCGGGTGCGACGGCCGATCTGGAGCTGGCGTACACCCTCGCCGACGGGGTGGAGTATCTGCGGGCCGGCCGGGACGCGGGTCTCGACGTGGACGCGTTCGCACCGCGGCTGTCCTTCTTCTGGGCGATCGGCATGAACTTCTTCATGGAGATCGCGAAGATGCGGGCGGCCCGCCTGCTGTGGGCGAAGCTGGTCAAGGAGTTCGAGCCGAAGAACGCCAAGTCCCTGTCGCTGCGCACCCATTCGCAGACGTCTGGCTGGTCGCTGACCGCGCAGGACGTGTTCAACAACGTCACCCGGACCTGTGTGGAGGCGATGGCCGCCACCCAGGGACACACCCAGTCGCTGCACACCAACGCGCTCGACGAGGCCCTCGCACTGCCGACGGACTTCTCGGCACGGATCGCCCGGAACACCCAGCTGCTGCTCCAGCAGGAGTCGGGTACCGGCCGGGTCATCGACCCGTGGGGCGGCAGCGCGTACGTGGAGAAGCTGACGTACGACCTGGCGCGGCGGGCCTGGCAGCACATCGAGGAGGTCGAGGCCGCGGGCGGGATGGCGCAGGCCATCGACGCGGGCATCCCGAAGCTCCGGGTGGAGGAGGCCGCGGCCCGTACCCAGGCGCGGATCGACTCCGGACGGCAGCCGGTTATCGGGGTCAACAAGTACCGGGTGGAGACGGATGAGCAGATCGATGTGCTCAAGGTCGACAACTCGTCGGTGCGAACCCAGCAGATCGAGAAGCTGCGGCGGCTGCGCACGGAGCGCGACGAGGCCGCCTGCCAGTCCGCGCTACGGGCGCTGACGGCATCGGCGGAGCGTGGTCCCGGCCCGGGTCTCGAAGGCAATCTGCTGGCGCTCGCGGTCGACGCGGCGCGGGCGATGGCCACGGTCGGCGAGATCTCGGACGCCCTGGAGAAGGTGTACGGGAGGCATGCGAGTCAGATCCGTACGATCTCCGGTGTGTACCGCAACGAGGCAGGGGAGTCACCTTCCGTGGACCGTACCCGGACGCTGGTCGGCCGCTTCGAGGAGGCGGAAGGACGCCGTCCGCGCATCCTGGTCGCCAAGATGGGCCAGGACGGCCACGACCGCGGCCAGAAAGTGATCTCGACGGCCTTCGCCGACCTGGGCTTCGACGTCGATGTCGGCCCGCTGTTCCAGACGCCGGCCGAGGTGGCGCGGCAGGCGGTCGAGGCGGATGTGCACATCGTGGGCGTCTCCTCGCTGGCTGCCGGGCACCTGACCCTCGTACCGGCGCTCCGTGAGGAGCTGGCCGCCGAGGGCCGTGACGACATCATGATCGTGGTCGGCGGGGTGATCCCGCCGCAGGACATCGAGGCACTGCACGAGGCGGGTGCGGCGGCCGTGTTCCCGCCGGGCACGGTGATCCCCGATGCCGCTTTCGATCTGGTGACGCGGCTCGGTGCCGCGCTCGGCCATGAGCTGTGAGCCGCTGACCCGATGGCTCCGACGATCGATATCGACAGCTATGTGAAGGGGGTGCTCGACGGGAAGAGGGCGCACATCGCGCGCGCCATCACTCTCGTCGAGTCCACCCGCCCCGATCACCGGGCGCTGGCCCAGCAGTTGCTGCGCGAGCTGCTGCCGCACTCCGGCCACGCGCGGCGCATCGGCATCAGCGGGGTGCCGGGGGTCGGGAAGTCCACGTTCATCGATGCACTGGGCACGATGCTCACCGGGCTCGGGCACCGGGTCGCGGTGCTGGCCGTCGATCCGTCCTCCAGCCGGACCGGCGGCTCCATCCTGGGCGACAAGACCAGGATGGAGCGGCTGGCGGTCGATCCTGCGGCGTTCGTCCGCCCCTCCCCCACCGCCGGAACGCTGGGCGGGGTGGCCAAGGCGACCCGGGAGTCCATCGTGGTGATGGAGGCGGCGGGTTACGACGTGGTGCTGGTGGAGACAGTCGGCGTGGGCCAGTCGGAGACGGCCGTGGCCCAGATGGTCGACACGTTTCTGCTGCTCACGCTGGCCCGTACCGGCGATCAGCTGCAGGGCATCAAGAAGGGTGTCCTGGAGCTGGCGGACGCGATCGCGGTGAACAAGGCCGACGGTCCGCACGAGCGTGACGCGCGCGCGGCAGCCCGCGAACTGGCGGGCGCCCTGCGACTGATGCACCCGGCCGACGCGGCCTGGACTCCCCCGGTGCTGACATGCAGTGCCCGTGAGTCGACCGGTCTCGACACCCTGTGGGAACGGCTGGAGCAGCACCGCGCGGTGCTGGACTCGACCGCGCGGCTGGCCGCGAAGCGGCGTGACCAGCAGGTCGACTGGACCTGGACGATGGTGCACGACGAGCTGCTGGACAGTCTGCGCAGCCATCCGCAGGTGCGTGCGCTCACTCCGGAGCTCGAACAGCGCGTACGCGACGGTGAGTTGACGGCGACGCTCGCCGCCGAACAGATCCTCGCCGCCTTCCGGGGCGACTGAGCGGATCGGGCAGGGTAAGCAGGGAGAGGGCGGTGGCTGCGCGGCAGCCACCGCCCTTCCTCTATTCCCAGCACGTACCGCGACCGGCAGTGGTACAGTGCGACTGGCACGTGTGTACGCCCCGATTCGGGGCGCCCGTGCCGTATCTCCTTCCTGTCGTTGCTCCGCCCGTCCTTTCCTGACCGGTGACGCAGCTTCCCGCACCACCTTCCTTCAGTCCGCTGCACGGACTTTCCCGCCCGTCGTCCGGGGCGTGATCCCACCGCCCCCTCGCATCCGCCGGGCCCCTTCGTTCGCCATGTCCGCGAAAGGACCACCCCGCATGACCACCACCCTCGAACACCCGCTTGACCAGCAACACCTCCCCACGAACGCCGCCGGAGTCCTCGACCTGACGCACCAAGGGCACGGCGCCCTGCGCACCGACGGCGGCCACCCCTCCCCCTCCGACATCCAGGTGCCTGCGGCCCTCATCCGCCGGCACGGCCTGCGGAGGGGCGATCTCATCGAAGGCCTCTGCGACCGGCCGCGCGCCCTGACCGCGGTCGAACGGATCAACGGCCGTCCCCCGCAAGCGCTGCGCGGCCGGCCGCACTTCGCCGATCTCACCCCGCTCCACCCCCGGCAACGTCTGCGGCTGGAGACACCCGGCGGCAGCCCGGCGACGCGCATCGTCGATCTCGTCGCCCCCGTCGGCAAGGGTCAGCGCGGGCTGATCGTCGCCCCGCCCAGGACCGGCAAGACAGTGCTGCTGCAGCAGATCGCCGCCGCCGTCACAGCCAACCATCCCGAGTGCCGTCTCATGGTGGTGCTGCTCGACGAACGCCCCGAGGAGGTCACGGACATGCGCCGTTCCGTACAGGGCGACGTGCTCGCCTCCACGTTCGACCGGCCCGCGAAGGAACACATCGCGCTCGCCGAACTCGCGGTGGAACGCGCCAAGCGGCTCGTCGAACAGGGCCAGGACGTCGTGATCCTGCTCGACTCGCTCACCCGGCTGTGCCGGGCCCACAACAACGCGGCGAGCACCGGCGGCCGCACCCTCAGCGGTGGCGTCGACGCCACCGCCCTGCTCGGCCCCAAGCAGCTCTTCGGCGCCGCACGTCTCACCGAGGAGGGCGGCTCGCTGACCATCCTCGCCACGGCGCTGGCGGATACCGGGTCCCGGGCCGACGACTACTTCTTCGAAGAGCTCAAGAGCACCGGGAACATGGAACTCCGGCTGGACCGCGCGCTGGCGGACAAGCGGATCCATCCGGCCGTGAACATTGCGCAGTCCGGCACCCGACGCGAGGAACTGCTGCTCCCCGCCGCCGAACTGGCCGCCGTGCGAGGGCTGCGGCGCGCACTGCACACCAGGGACGCGCAGGCGATGCTGGAAGTGCTGTTGGACAAGATCCGGCAGACCCCCGACAACGCGGCCTTCCTCCGCCGGATCCACGGCACTGTGCCCGACGCCTGAGCCTTCCCCGCAGACCCGGTGGCGCAGGCATAGCATGACGTGTTCACGTACCAGCACAGGGAGAGCAGGCACATGGAATTCCGCCGACTCGGCCGCAGCGGTCTGACGATCAGTGAGATCGCTTACGGAAACTGGATCACGCATGGCTCCCAGGTGGAGGAGGACGCGGCCGCCGCCTGCATCCGGGCCGCCCTGGACGCCGGAATCACCACCTTCGACACCGCGGACGTCTACGCCGAGACCCGCGCCGAGGCCGTCCTCGGCCGGGCGTTGAAGGACCAGCGCCGCGAGAGCATCGAGGTGTTCACGAAGGTCTACTTCCCGACCGGCCCCGGGCACAACGACCGTGGTCTCGGCCGCAAACACATCCTCGAATCGATCGACAACTCGCTGCGCCGGCTGCAGACCGACTATGTGGACCTGTACCAGGCACACCGCTACGACCACACCACGCCGCTGGAAGAGACCATGGAGGCCTTCGCCGACGTGGTCCGCTCCGGAAAGGCCCTCTACATCGGCGTCTCGGAGTGGACGGCGGACCAGCTGCGCGCCGGACACGGCCTGGCCCGCGAGCTGAACGTTCCGCTCATCTCCAACCAGCCTCAGTACTCGGCGCTGTGGCGGGTCATCGAGGGTGAAGTGGTGCCCGCGTCCGAGGAGCTCGGCATCGGCCAGATCGTCTGGTCGCCGATCGCGCAGGGCGTGCTGACAGGCAAGTACAAGCCGGGGGCGCAGCTGCCGGCCGGTTCGCGGGCGACGGACGACAAGGGCGGGGCGGCGTTCGTCGCCGGCTGGCTCCGCGACGACGTCCTGGAGCGGGTCCAGCAGCTGCGGCCGCTGGCGGACCAGGCCGGTCTGAGCCTTGCTCAGCTGGCCCTCGCCTGGGTGCTGCAGAACCACAACGTCTCCGCCGCGATCATCGGTGCCTCCCGGCCGGAGCAGGTCACGGAGAACGTGAAGGCGGCAGGCGTGACGTTCGACGCGGATCTGCTGAAGGCCATCGATGACGTACTGGACCCGGTGGTGGAGCGCGACCCGGCCCTGACCGCGGGCCACGAGGGCAACGACTGAGCCGACCGGTCAACGGTCCAGGAGGCCGGTGCCCGCTGTCCGGCGGTCACCGGACTCTCGCACGGGGCGGAGCGGCGGCGTGTCGGCGCCCGGACCGTGTCACGAACAGCTGGTCCCATGGGTCACTCGTACGACACGGAGTGACGGAGGAAAGTGACCGATGGACGAGCAGGAACTGCTGGCGGCCCGCTTCGAGGAGCACCGGCCCCGGCTGCGGGCGGTGGCCTGCCGGATGCTCGGTTCGGCCGCCGAGGCCGATGACGCCGTCCAGGACACCTGGCTGCGGCTCGCCCGTACCGACGTCGGCGATGTGGCGAACCTCGGCGGATGGCTGACGACGGTCGTCGCCCGGGTCTCCCTCACTATGCTGAGAAACCGCGAGACCCACCGTGCGGACTCCTGGGAGACACATCTGCCGGGGCGTGCCGTGGGCGACGACGACGGCACCGGGTCCGAGGAGCAGGCGGAGCTCATCGATTCGGTCGGCCTGGCGCTGCTCGTGGTGCTGGACACGCTCTCGCCGGCGGAACGTCTGGCGTTCGTGCTGCACGACATGTTCGTCGTGCCGTTCGACGAGATCGCCCCCATCGTGGAGCTCACACCGGCCGCGACCCGGCAGCTCGCCGGCCGCGCGCGCCGGCGGGTTCGGGGCACGGTCCCGCACTCCGGGACCGACCTGGTGCGTCGGTGCGCAATCGTCGACGCGTTTCTGGCCGCATCGCGCGGCGGCGACTTCGAGGCGCTGATGGCCCTGCTCGCCCCCGACGTGGTACTCCGCGTCGACGCTGCGGCGGCCCTGTCGGGCGCGGCCGGGGCCGTGGGAGCCGCTGCGGTCGCCGGCACGTTCTCGGGGCGCGCCTCGACAGCACAGCCCGCCCTGGTCGACGGGGTTCCCGGCGCCGTCTGGGCCCCGGGCGGAAAGCCGCGGGTGGCCATCGACTTCAGGATCGAGGGCGGGCGGATCGCCTCGATCGACCTCGTCGCCGACGCGGTCGACCTGCGCGCGATGGATCTGCAGATCCGCCAGGTGTGAGAGACCGACGGGCCCTCGACGCTCCCCCCTGGGGGAAGCGGCGAGGCCTACGGATCAGCCTCGGGCGGTCATCGAGGCGGTGTGCTGGCGGACCTGCTCCGGGGTGAGGTAGGCGTCCGTGTACTCGAAGGCACGCAGTGTGGCCGGCTTCCGGGCCTGGAATCCGGTGCGGACGAAATCGTCACCGGCGATGGCGTTGAGCATCCAGTTCGTCATGACCCGCGCCTTGGCCACGTTGGTCCGCAGCGCCGACCAGTGGTAGCCGCGGGCCACTGCCTGCGCGGCGATCCCGTGCATCTCGAAGCCGAGCGGCTTCGAGACCGCGTCCTTGCCGCCCAGGTCCACGACGAGCCCGAGGTCCCTGTGGACGTACGGCTTCAGCGGCTGGTGGCGGAGTGTGGCCATCAGATTGTCGGCGAGCCTCCGGCCCTGGAGCATGGCGTGCTGCGCTGTGGGGGGACAGACCGCGCCGTGGCCCTTGACCAGGTCAGGTACGGCGGCGGCGTCGCCGAGCGCGAACACACCGTCGAAGCCCGGCAGGGTCATCTCCGGGGTCACCGCCAGGCGCCCGCGTACGGTCTCCGCCCCGAACGTGGCGACCAGCGGACTCGCGGTGACACCGGCCGTCCAGATCAGCGTGCGGCAGGGCAGCACCCGGCCGTCGGTGAGCGTCACCTTGTCCGGCCCCGCCTCGGCGACCGACACGCCGAGCGACACGTCGATCCCGCGTTCGCGCAGGACCTCCAGGGCGCTGACCCCGAGCTTGTCCCCCAGTTCGGGCATCAGCTTCGGGGCGATGTCGATCAGATGCCACTTGATGAGCTTCGGGTCGAGCCGGGGGTAGTGCCGGACGGCGCTCGTGGTGAGCCGCTGCAGACAGGCCGCGGTCTCGGTGCCGGCATATCCGCCGCCGACCACCACGAACTGCAGCCGGGAGGCCCGCTCCTCCTCGTCGTGGCTGGCGTCCGCCAGGTCCAGCTGCGCGATCACATGGTCACGTACGTAGGCGGCCTCGGCCAGGGTCTTCATCCCGCGGGCGTTGTCGAGCAGGCCGGGGATGTCGAAGGTGCGCGTGACACTGCCGGGGGCCAGGACGATGTAGTCGTACGGTTCGTCGACGATCTCGTCGGTGATCTTGCGGATGACACAGATCTTCGCCTTCGCGTCCACGCCGATCGCCCCGCCGGGGATGATCCGGGTGCGGTGCCGCCGACTGCGCCGCAGCGACACCGCGACCGACTGCGGGGTGAGCACACCCGCCGCCACCTGCGGCAGGAGCGGCAGGTAGAGCTGGTACGAGAACGGGGCGACGAGCGCGATGTCCGCCTCACCCGGGTGGAGTGCGCGCTCCAGACGGCGTACGCACTCGACCCCGCCGAATCCGGCGCCGACGACGAGAATCCTGGGTCGTGCCACGGTGTCCGTCCCTTCTCGGGTCTGCGCGGGCACCCGTTCTCCTGCCCGGTCACACGCGCCCATCACCCACCATCCTCACGAACCGGGTCCCAGTTCGCCTCCCGAGGACGCGTGACGGCATTGAGTTGTCTATTGAGTTGTCTGTGGAGCGCGGGGTCATGCGGGCCGGGTGTGGCTCGCTTGCTCAGCGCCACATGGCGTGCTGCCAGCCGTCGACGAACGACTCCTGGGCGGCACGGATCAGCGCCTGCGCATGGGGGCCGGCCTGGTTCGCGGCGTCGAGGGCGTTGGCGACGCCTTCGCGCGCGGTGTCGGCGGGACCCTGGAGAACGCCGGCGAGTTGGGAGTCGATAGGGGTGGGCCCCGTCCTTCGCTTACGCGGTCGGTGTGCAGCGGGCTGCGGGCGGGCCCGGTGAGTGCGCGGGCGGTCAGGCGTGGGTGATGTCGCGCTGTGCGGCGGCGAGGACCAACCGCGCCTTGCCGCGAGGGCATACAATTTTGCCTATGACGCAAGACGATGGTGAGCTGGACAGCCTGGTACGCAAACGCATCCGCGCCCTGCGCGTGGCCCAGGGCTGGTCCCTGGAGGAGCTGGCCGCCCGCGCCCAGGTCAGCCAGTCCACACTCAGCCGCATCGAGACCGGACAGCGCCGCCTGGCCCTGGACCAGCTCGTCACCCTCGCCCGCGCCCTGGACACCTCCCTCGACCAACTGGTCGAGACCGCCACGGACGACGTCGTCTCCCACCCGATGATCGACGGAACGCACGGGCTGATGCGCTGGCCCATCAAGGCAGAACCCGGCATGACCGTCGTACGCCAGCGCATGACCAACCCGCCGCCCGACAATCCCTCGCGCATGCGCGCCCACCCGGGCCGCGAATGGCTCGTCGTCCTCTCCGGCACCGCGATCCTGCTCCTGGGCAACCGGCGCATCCGGATCGAGACCAACCAGGCAGCGGAGTTCCCCACGATGCTCCCGCACGCCATCGGCACCGAGGGCGGACCGTGCGAGATCCTGGGCATCTTCGACCGCGACGCCCGCCGCGGCCACCAGCGCGGCGAGGACGTCGGGAAAGCGAACCGCCCGTCACCGTGACCGTTTGCGTGTTCCGCAATCCAGCCGGCCATCGCCTTGCGCATTCCGGAACCCGCCAGGCCACACGAGGATGGCCCGCTTAGCGTGGGCGCATGAACCACCCCTCCCCGCACACAGCGCAGCACGGCGCGCACCATGTTCACCGGCACGAGCCCGAGCACGACGCAGGCGACCAGGCGGAGATCCTCGACCTGGACGCGGAAGTGCTCGCCGAACACATCGCGTCCATCACCGCCTGGCTGCCCATCGAGGCCAGCCCCCGCCGCATCGTGGATCTGGGCTGCGGGACCGGAGCCGGCACCCTCGCTCTGCTCGAGCGCTTTCCCGAGGCAGAGCTGACGGCCGTCGACGTCTCAGCCGCCCACCTGCACCGCCTGCAGGAGAAGGCAGCCGCAGCCGGAGCGGCCGACCGCGTGCGCATCGTGCAAGCCGACCTCGACGCGACGGCGTGGCCCGAACTCGGCACGCCGGAGCTGGTCTGGGCATCGGCCTCCATGCACCACATCGCCGACCCCGACCACACCCTGCGCCAGGTCCACGACCTGCTGGCACCGGGCGGGCTGTTCGCCGTCGTCGAGCTGGCCGGCTTCCCCCGGTTCCTGCCCGAAGGCGCACCGGAAGACGCTCCCGGTCTCGAGGAACGCTGCCATGCCGCACTCGATCACCACCACGCCGAGCAGGTCCCCCACCGCGGCGCCGACTGGGGACCCAAGCTGACAAAAGCCGGCTTCACCGTCGAAGGCGAACACACCATCACCGTCAACATCGGCCCACCCCACACAGACGCAGCAGGCCGCTACGCACTCAGCAGTCTGCGCCGCATGCGTGGCAGCGTCGCATCCGCCCTGACGGCCGAGGACCTGACCGCTTTCGACCAGCTGCTCGACACCAACAGCCCTCACAGCATCCTGCGTCGCATCGACCTGAGTGTGCGCACCGAGCGCACGGTGTGGGCCGCACGCCGCACCTGACCCTCGCCGTCCCGGATACCTCACCGACCCGCCCGGCTGCCCGGGGAGCGGCCTGATCCGAGCGCTCCAGCCGGCCGGTCGGGCCACCTGGAACGCTCCGTCACAGGACGGCAGAACGGACGACGGCTCGGTGTCAGCGGGTCAGCAGGGTGAGCGCCGTGCACGTGCCGCTGACCGCGCCGGCAGTGACGACGGCGGCCGCGACGCAGCGCGCCTTGAGCCTGCAGTAGCGGTCGTTGTACTCGCCGCGCAGTTCGGTGGAGCGGGCGGCAATCCGGGCCAGCATCGCCCGGGATGCGGCGACACGGTCTGCGGTGTAGACGCGGGCCACGTCCTCACGCTGGGCGGTGGTGAGCCAGGGCAGCTCGTCGGCGAAGCGGAGGGCCGACCTGCGCGCCTCCTCGACCTCGGCGCTCCACAGCAGATAGCCCTCCATCTGCACCAGCCCGCGGGCGCTCTCCTTGTCGTGGTCCACTCGTTGCTCCTTCCTCCGTGCCGCCGGGCCGCCGCGCTCACGCCTGCTGGTCCCTGGGGGTCGCGGTCGTGGTGCCGGGACGGTGGGCGCCCTCGTCGAGAACCCGTACCGCAGGATGGTGCAGGTCGAACGCCGGGGATTCGGAACGGATCCGCGGCAGCGTGAGGAAGTTGTGCCGCGGCGGCGGGCAGGAGGTCGCCCATTCCAGCGAACGGCCGTACCCCCAGGGGTCGTCGACCTCGATCTTCTTGCCGTACTTGGCGGTCTTCCACACGTTGTAGAAGAACGGCAGCATCGA
>NZ_JBEXID010000066.1:0-39186 GCF_040608395.1 Streptomyces sp. NPDC005181 | reverse complement strand
GGGGGTCTCCCCGCGCCGACCGGAACCGGGGGCCTATGGGGGGGCCCGCCAAAAGCCCGGGGGGGGGGTACCCCACCCCCCCCCGCCCCTGCGATGTGGCCGTGCGTACGCCTACTCGCTGAGCGTCAGCTGCTCGGCTGTCAGGACGTGCTCCGCAGTCAGGGCGGTCTCCGCAGCCAACGGGTCCGGAATTGTCGGTTCCGCAGCGGTCGTCCCGACCGCCGTCTGCCGTGCGGGCAGCAGATCGAGCACCGCCTGCCGGTGTGCCTCGCTCGTCGCGTCGTCGTACGGGTCCGGTGTGGCCGGCACCTGGAGCCGCAGCACCGGGCCGGTGCCGAGCCGCGCATATCCCCGGCCGGGCGGGACGTCCGGTGGCGGGGTGGTGTGCGGCTCCAGGCCGAGCACGGACTCGACCTGGTCGCGTGCGCAGGGGCCGAGGACGACCCGGGCCCGGGTATGGGTCCGCACGGTCTCGCCGAGTGTGTCCAGGCTGTCGAACTGGTCGGTGGTCACCACGGTGACATTGGCCGCCCTGCCGTGGCGCAGCGGGACCTGAAGCAGTTCCTGCGGGTCGGGGCGGCCGTCGACGGCCGCGAGATGGCCGAGGACGCTGGGCCGGTCGAGCAGGATCCAGAGCGGGCGCTTGATGTCCTCGGGCGGGGGATGCCCCGCCTGCCGGGCCCGGTTGGCGGCGATCAGCCGCCGCTCCGTCTCGTGGGCCGCCCACTCCAGGGTGGCCAGCGCACCGGCCAGTCCGCACTCGACAGTCAGCACTCCGGTGCGCCCGGTCAGGCAGGCGTACTCGCCTGTTCCGCTGCCTTCGATGATGAGGATGTCGCCGTGCTGGAGCGCCTGCAGGGCGATGGAGCGCATCAGGGTCGAGGTGCCGCTGCCCGGCTGCCCGACGATCAGCAGATGCGGTTCCGTGGAACGTGCTCCGGTCCGCCAGACGACCGGCGGTGCGTCCCGGGTCGTGTCGCCGTCGGTGACCGGCACTTTGCGCTGCACCGCGTCGTCGTCGGTGAAGCCCAGCACCGTCTCACCGGGCGTGGTGACGAAGCGCTGGGCGGCGATCGAGGTGGGCAGCGCGTCGAGGACGCTCATCACGAGCTGGTTGGCCTCCTCGTCCCAGGCGAAGTGGTACTCGCGGCCGCGGCCCGACTTGGCGTGCAGCAGCTGCTCGATCCGGATGCGGGAGGCGGCCTCGCCGTCGGTGAAGTACGCGGGGTACGCGACCTTGAGCCGGGTGACGCGCCCGTCGCCGTCGAACTCGTAACCGCTGAACGCCTTCTCCCAGTCGCCGCCGTGAGCGAACAGCGGACTGGGGTCGTCAGCCACGGAGAAGTACGGCACGAGCGCCTCGTACAGGCCCCGCAGCCGCCCGGTCTCGGTCTTGTCGGGACCGGTCTTCACCGGCGTCCGCTCGCGCCCCTTCCATGCGGCGGCGCCCATCACCGTGGCCAGGGCGAGCAGGGGCCCGTACGGAATGAGCGCCACCACGAGTACACAGGCCGCGCCGAGGAACAGCGTGGGACCACGCCGCTCCTTGGGCGTCGCGGCCCACTTCCGCCGTCCTGCGCCGGCCAGCAGCCGCAGACCACGAGTGACTCTGATCAGCGGATGGAGGACGTCGGTGGCGTTGTCGGCGGCCGCGCGCGCGAACTCGCGACTGCGAGTGATCGAAGCGCTGCCGCTGCTCAGAATGCGGGGGAGTGGTCGCCGTGCCACGTCGGTCTCCTGAAGGGTGGGAGCGGTCGTGGGGGGTCAGAATTTGATCCCGCCCAGCAGGCCGGCCAGGCTCGCTCCCCCCGCGGTGATGCTCGGCGCGATGGCGGTGCCGGCCAGATAGAAGCCGAACAGGGCCGTGACGAGGGCGTGCGAGGCCTTCAGGCCGTCCTTCCTGAAGAACAGGAAGACGATGATGCCGAGGATGACTACGCCTGACATGGAAAGAATCATGAGTGGTTCTCCTGTTTGGGGGGACAGTCACCATGAGTCCTTCCAGGCTCACAAAAAGTATCCATACGATAAAAGGTGCAATGGAGTGAAAGGCCGTTATTTTCACTGGAACGGCCGACAGGGAACGTGGCTCGGGCGGAACGTCCGGCATGGCCCGCCGTCCCGCCCTCATTCGACGTGATCTTTGCCACGGCCGGTCCGGGCCATGTGCGCTGCGGAGCAGTACCCTGTCGATTCACTCGTACGGCCCCCATGCCGTACGACCCACCTGGTCAGCAGCGAAACCCGTGAGTGGAAGGCGGTCCGTCCGATGAGCGAAGTCCCAGATCCCGAGGTCGTGGAGCTGGCGACCAAGGTCTTCGACCTGGCGCGCCGCGGGGAGACCGAGACGCTCGCCGCGTACGTGGACGCCGGTGTGCCCGCGAACCTGACCAACGACCGGGGCGATTCGCTGCTGATGCTCGCCGCCTATCACGGGCACGCCGAGGCGGTCACCGCCCTCGTCGGCCGTGGCGCCGACCCGGACCGGGCCAACGACCGCGGGCAGACGCCGCTCGCCGGAGCCGTCTTCAAAGGGGAGGACGCGGTGATCGAGGCACTGCTCGCCGCAGGTGCCGACCCGGCGGCCGGAACACCGTCCGCGCTGGACACCGCACGCATGTTCGGCAAGGCCGACCTGCTGGAACTCTTCGGCTCCCGCTGAGCGGGTACGCGGTAAATGTGGTCGCGGTGACGAAATGGCTGGGTCATCATGACGTCGCGGGCCCGATTCGGGCCACCGACGAGAGGCAGAGGAAGATGGTCTACACCAAGCAGAAGACGGCGGTCGGCCGATCATGTTGCTGCGCGGCGTAGTGCCCACCCGGCACTTGGAACTGCACAGTCCCGGTTGCGTCGACAGCTTGATGTGAGGCTATCCCCATGTTCGATCCGTTCATAGCGCCGAGCGGCACCCTGCTCGGCCTGCTGCAGAGGGGCCGCGGCGACGGCACGCTCCACGCGCTCGCCGCTCCACGTGCCGAGGCCCTCGCGGCCCTCAACCACTGCGTCCTGAGCGATCCGCGTCACGACTGGCAGGTCGAGAACCGCTCGCTCTACTACGCACGCCTGTATCTCGACCTCGACGGCGGCATCGAGGAGATCGAGCGGCACCTGAGCGATCCCGACGACCACATCGACACCGACGACTCGCGGACCGGCCTGGCCCTTGCGGTCCTCGGCCACCTCGCCTCGTACGGTCGCTCCGACGCCCTGATCCTGCTGCGCCGGTACGCGGCGACCGGCGCCAACTGGGCATGGGCCCTCGACGAGCTGGCCCTGCGCGACGACGACGCCGGACTCCGCTCCCTCGCCGTGCCCGTCCTGGCCCGGTTCCCGGACACCGAGGAGGGCGCCGCCGAGCTCGCGGCCGCCGTACGGGACGCCTTCGAACCCCGGCCCTGGCGGCTGTGGGCGGACGATCCGCGCGAAGCGGTCGGAGCCAGGGTCAGGGCCGCCTCGGAACAGGGCTCGTTCGACCGTTGGCAGCGACAGATGCGCCCCGGCGGCCCACGCCCGGGCTGGAGCATCCAGGCCGTCTTCGACTGGGCCCAGCAGGGACTGGACCGCGGCACCCCTCTCCACGTCCCCGCCGCCCGCTGCCTCACCGCCGTCGCCGGACGCGACGACCGGCCGGTGATCGTCGAGGCCGCCCGCAGCGGCCCGGAAGGCGCCCGCTGCGCGGCCCTGCACTACCTGTCCGAAGCCAGGGACCCGGTCGTGCTCGACCTGATCGAGGCCGCGGCGGCCAGTCCCTCGCGCACAGTCGCCGACGCGGCCGTCGCCGCCTTCGAGCGGATGTGCGGCGACGCGGCGGTGGACCGGGCCCGGAGCTGGGCCCGACGGCCCGACGCGCTCGGCGCCTCCGCCGCCGGTGTGCTCGCCTGCCGGGGTGGGGCCCAGGACGCCTCCCTCGTCCTTGCCGCGCTGCGCGACGCCGTACGCGGCGAAGGGCCGGATGCACCACGCCTGTGGACCCTCGTCGACGGCACGGGCCGGCTGGGCATCGCCTGCGCCGCACCCGTCCTGCGCCACGTCTACCGGGAGACGTCCTCCTCGCATCTGCGCGGCCGGGCGGCCCGCGCACTGGCGGCCACCGACCCCTCCTTCGCCACCGGCTTCGCCGTCGAATGCCTGTGGGACTGCGAGGAGACCACCCGGGAGGTCGCCGCACTCCACGCGGAGACCGGTGACATCAGGGTCGCCGAGCGGCTGCGCCGGCTGGCCGCCGACCCGGCCGAGGAGGCCGAGGTACAGACCGCGGTGCGCAGCAGGATCGGGCCCGACACCCCGGCCGTCTGATCCGCGGCACGTACAGAAGGGCGCAGTGCTTCGGGGGAGCGCGGCGCATCCTGCCACCGGACGTCCAACGCTCACGGGACGTTCCCCCGGTGGAAAGATCGAAGTCGGCCCCGTCACGTCCGGCACGACGACAACACGGGTATGCGTGTCGTCATCGTCACCGAATCCTTCCCGCCCGACGTCAACGGCGTGGCCCACTGCACCATGCAGACCGCCCGGCATCTTGCCGCGCGTGGCCATGAACCGCTCGTCATCGCCCCGGCCACGGCCGGCGCGACGACCACGTCCCGATCCTCCGGCTCCCCGTGGAGGCCACCCACCGGCAGCGACCCTGAGCGCCCGCCGGCCGCCTCCTCCCCCGACGTCTTCGAATCGGCCGCGCCCTGCCCCGTGGTGCGCGTCCCTTCCCTGCCCCTGCCCGGCTACTCGCAGGTCCGGGTGGCCCTTCCGAGCCGTCGGCTGATGGCTGCTCTCACCGCCCACCGGGCCGAACTCGTCCATCTCGCAGGACCGTTCGTGCTCGGCGCACGCGGCATGGCGGCAGCAGCCCGGCTCGGGCTGCCGGCTGTGGCCGTCTACCAGACCGACCTGGCCGGCTACGCCCGTACGTACCTTGGTACCGGCGAGAACACCGCCTGGCGCCGGATGCGCGCCGTGCACAGCGCCGCCGACCGCACCCTCGCCCCCTCCACCGCCGCCGTCCGCGACCTCACCGACCACGGCGTGGAACGGGTGCGGCTGTGGCCGCGCGGCGTCGACACCGTACGGTTCCGGCCGGAACTGCGCGACGAGGCATTGCGCCACCGCCTCGCGCCCGGAGGCGAGAAGATCGTCGGATACGTCGGCCGGCTCGCCCCGGAGAAGCACGTCGAACTCCTCGCCGGGGCCTGCCGGTTGCCCGGAGTGCGGGTCGTGGTCGTCGGGGACGGGCCGAGCGGCGCATCGCTGCGAGCGGCCCTGCCCGACGCCGTCTTCCTCGGCCGCAGGACCGGGGAGGACCTTGCCCGGCTGTTCGCCTCGCTGGACATGTTCGTGCACACCGGCCCGTACGAAACGTTCTGCCAGACCGTGCAGGAGGCCATGGCCTCCGGTGTGCCCGTCATCGCCCCGGCGGCGGGCGGGCCGCTCGACCTCGTCGACCACGGGAGGACCGGCCTGCTGGTTACGCCGCACGACGCCGACGCGGTACGGGCGGCCGTCGGCGCACTCGCCGCGGACCCCGCGCGCGCGGCGGCCTACGGCCGGGCCGGGCGGACCACCGTCGAGGGCCGGACCTGGGAAGCCGTCGGCGATCAACTGCTGGGCCACTACGACGAGGTGCTGCGCGGCCGGACGGCGGTGGCCGCATGAGCGGGCGTGAGCCGGGAATGACCATTGTCCGCCTGGCGAACTTCGTCACGCCGTCCTCCGGTGGACTGCGCACCGCCCTGGACGAACTCGGCCGCGGCTACCTCGCCGCCGGACACGAGCCGGTGCTCGTCGTGCCCGGCGACAGCGCGAGTGATGTACGCACCGCACAGGGCAGGGTGATCACCCTCCCGGGGCCGGTGCTGCCGGGCAGCGGCGGCTATCGCGTACTGGCCGGCCGCCGCACCCTCCGCCACCTCCTGGAAACGCTGCGGCCGGACCGCCTGGAGGTCTCCGACCGCACCACCCTGCGCTGGACGGGCGAGTGGGCCCGCCGCGCCCGGGTGCCCGCTGTGATGGTCTCCCACGAGACGGCGGACGGGGTGCTGCGCACCTGGGGAGTCCCGGCCGGCGCGGCCGCGCGGACCGCCGACCGCCTCAACACCCTCAGCGCACACGCCTACACCCGGATCGTGTGCACCACGGAGTGGGCGGAGCGCGAGTTCGTCCGGATCGGCGCACGCAATGTGGTCCGCGCCCCGCTCGGCGTGGACCTGCGGCGCTGCCGCCCCGACCGGCGCAGCCTGGTCCTGCGCGCCCGCCATGTCCGCGGCCGGTCCGTGCTCCTTCTGATGTGCTCCCGCCTCTCGGTGGAGAAGCGTCCCGGCCGGGCCCTGGACGCGCTGGCCGTCCTTGACGGCCTGGGTGTGCAGGCGACGCTGGTCGTCGCGGGTGACGGGCCGCTGCGCGCGGGGCTGGAGAGCCGGGCGCGGGCGGAACGGCTGCCGGTCGAGTTCCTGGGTCATGTGCGGGACCGCGAACGAGTGGCGGATCTGCAGGCCGCGGCCGACGTCTGCCTGGCCCCCGGCCCCGCCGAGACATTCGGCCTCTCGGCCCTGGAAGCACTGGCCTGCGGCACCCCGGTGGTGGCGAGCGCGAGCTCCGCGCTGCCTGAGGTGATCGGCGGCGCGGGAGTGGCCGTGGCGGATACGGGCGAGGCATTCGCCGCGGCAGTACGGGAGTTGCTGGCGCGCCCGGAAGCAGGGCGGCGCGCGGCGGCGAGGCAACGCGCCGAACTCTTCGGCTGGGACCGCTCGGTGGCGGCATTCCTGGCCGCCCACGACGTGGCGGACCGGGGCGGAATACCGGGGGTGCGGGCATGAAGGGGGTGGTGGTGCGGGCGGCCGCGGCGGCGGGGGCGGCGGTCGTACCGGTCCCGCCGGGGGCGCCGGCGCCCGTGCCGAGTTCTGTGCCGGCTCCCGTACCCGTAACCGAGGATCTGCCCGGACCGCCGCTGTCGCCTGCGCCATCCTCCGTGCCGGCCCCCCTCCCCGTCACGGACGCTCTGCCGGTACCGCCCGCATCGCCCGCGCACCTGGCGGCCCCCAGTCGCCCGATCCGGTTCGCCGCGCTCGGGGACTCGTTCACCGAAGGCATCGGTGATCCCGTCCCCGGCGGCCGGCGCGGCTGGGCAGCGTTGCTGGCGGGCGCGATCGGGGACGGCCGTCGGGGCGTCGAGTTCCGTAACTTCGCCGTCAGCGGTTCGCTCTCCGGCGACGTCCGTCACCGGCAGGCCCCGGCCGCCGCCGCCTTCCGGCCCGACCTGGCCTCCGTCGTCGTCGGAGTCAACGACACCCTGCGCCGGTCTTTCGACATCCGGCTCCTCGCCCAGCGGCTCGACGAGGTCTGCGCGCTCCTGACCGACGGCGGGGCCGTACTCCTGACGGCCTGTCTGCCCGATCCCGGCGCCGTCCTCGGGCTGCCCGCGCCGCTCGGCCGTCCGCTGGCCCGGCGGCAGAGTGCGGTGAATGCCGTGGTGCATGCCTTGTCCGCCCGCTATGACGCCGTCCATCTGCATGTCTCGGACGGGGAGTGGGTCTCCGACCGTTCGCTCTGGAGCGTCGACCGGCTCCATCCGGCCGAGCGCGGTCATCGCACGGTCGCGGCCGACTTCCATGCGCTGCTCGCCGCCCGTGGGCTCGCCCTGGGAGCCCCGCCCGGGCGCGAGCCGGAGCAGCCGCCGCCGAGCCGCACCGACTCGTTGCTCTGGCTGGCCACGGCAGGCGCCGGATGGCTGGCCCGCCGGAGCACCGATCTGCTGCCCCAACTGCTGTACCTGGCAGGAGCGGAGATGGGGCACTGGGCGCGCGGCACGACCGCGCAGCTGGACCGGCGGGCCGACCAGGCGTTGCAGGGCGCACTCGCCACGGTCACGTTCAGAACCCCGCCCGCCGTGCCACCCGGCCCGTTGCCGGTGCCGCACGTCAGTATGGAGGGATGACTGGACGCTGGGAGTTCTGGATCGACCGCGGCGGCACGTTCACCGATGTGGTGGGCCGCGGTCCCGACGGGCGGCTGGTCACCCGCAAGCTCCTCTCACACGATCCGGACCGCTACCGGGACGCCGCAGTGGCCGGGATCCGCCTGCTGCTGGGTCTCGGCCCCACCGACCCGGTCCCCGCCGACCGGGTCGGCAGCGTGAAGATGGGCACGACCGTCGCCACCAACGCCCTGCTGGAGCGGCGCGGCGAGCCGACCGTCCTGGTGATCACCGAAGGGTTCCGCGACGCCCTGCGCATCGCGTACCAGAACCGGCCCCGCCTCTTCGACCGCCGCATCCTGCTGCCGGAGGCCGTGTACGAGCGGGTGATCGAGGTGCCGGAGCGGATCGACGCGCACGGCCGGACCCTCACCCCCCTCGACCTGGCAGCGACGGCCGAGCAGTTGAGAGCCGCGTGGGCCGACGGATTCCGCAGCGCGGCGGTCGTCCTGATGCACGGCTACCGTTACCCCGCCCACGAGACCGCGGTCGCCGCCGCGGCCCGCGAGGCCGGCTTCACCCAGGTCAGCTGCTCCCACGAGGTGAGTCCGCTGATCAAGCTCGTACCGCGCGGTGACACCACCGTCGTCGACGCCTATCTCTCGCCGATCCTGCGACGGTACGTCGACGAGGTCGCGGGTGAACTGGACTCCATCCGGCTGATGTTCATGCAGTCCAACGGCGGACTGCGCGAGGCCGCGCACTTCCGTGGCAAGGATGCCGTGCTCTCTGGTCCGGCAGGCGGAGTCGTCGGCATGGCCCGTACGTCCGAACAGGCCGGATTCGACCGGGTCATCGGCTTCGACATGGGCGGTACGTCCACCGATGTGTCGCACTACGCGGGAGAGTTCGAGCGCGAGCTCGGCACCCAGGTCGCCGGGGTGCGGATGCGCGCGCCCATGATGAACATCCACACCGTCGCGGCCGGCGGCGGCTCCGTCCTGCACTTCGACGGCCGGCGTTACCGGGTGGGACCCGACTCCGCGGGCGCCGTCCCCGGCCCGGCCTGCTACCGCCGTGGCGGGCCGCTCACCGTCACCGACGCAAATGTCATGCTCGGCCGGGTCCAGCCCGCGCACTTCCCTGCCGTATTCGGACCGGACGGGGACCTGCCACTGGACGCCGATGTGGTGCGCGAGCGCTTCGGCGAACTCGCGGACGAGGTGGCCCGGGCCACCGGAACGCGGCGTAGCGCCGCAGAGGTCGCCGCCGGTTTCCTGGAGATCGCCGTGCTCAACATGGCGAACGCGGTCAAGAAGATCTCCGTGGAGCGCGGCCACGACATCACCCGCTATGCCCTCACCTCCTTCGGCGGCGCCGGCGGCCAGCACGCGTGCGCCGTCGCCGACGCGCTGGGTGTCGACACGGTCCTCGTACCGCCACTGGCCGGGGTGCTGTCCGCGTACGGCATCGGTCTCGCCGACGCGACCGCCATGCGCGAGCAGTCGGTCGAGGCGGAACTCGACGACGAGGGGACCGCGGCCCGGCTGGGAGAGCTCCACGACGACCTGGCCGCCCGCACTCGCGCCGAACTGCGTGCCGACGGCCTCCCGGACAGTGCGATCAGCACGCACGCCCGGGTCTTCCTGCGCTACGCGGGTACGGACGCGAGCCTGCCGGTCGAGCTGGACACCGCGCCCGCGATGGCGGAGGCGTTCACGGCCGGGCACCGCACCCGCTACGGCTTCACCATGGACCGGCCGCTGCTTGTCGAGGCGGTATCGGTCGAGGCGACCGGCGCGGCCGGTCGGCACGTGCCGCACCCGGTGGACCGGAGAGCCCCTCAGGGCGCGCCGCAACCGCACGACACGGTACGGATGTTCGCCGACGGCCGATGGCAGGACACCCCGCTCCACCGGCGCGAGGCCCTGCACCCGTCGGACACCGTCCCCGGTCCCGCCGTGATTGCCGAGGCGGATGCCACCACCGTCGTCGATCCCGGCTGGCAGGCCACCATCGGCGACACCGGCCATCTGCTGCTCACCCGGGTCCGCCCGCGCCCCGGCCGGACCGCGATCGGTACGCGCGTGGACCCCGTCATGCTGGAGGTTTTCAACAATCTCTTCATGTCGATCGCCGAGCAGATGGGGGTACGCCTGGAGAACACCGCCCACTCCGTCAACATCAAGGAGCGGCTCGACTTCTCGTGCGCCCTGTTCGACGCGGACGGCAACCTGATCGCCAACGCCCCGCACATTCCGGTGCACCTCGGCTCGATGGGGGAGTCCATCAAGGAGGTGCTCCGGCGTAACGGCACCACGATGCGCCCCGGCGATGTGTACGCCATCAACGACCCGTACCACGGAGGTACGCACCTGCCCGATGTGACCGTCGTTACGCCGGTGTTCGACGGACGCGAGACGTCCGGCGACGGTCGCGCCGGCCTGCGGTTCCTGGTGGCATCGCGCGGCCACCATGCCGAGATCGGCGGCATCACCCCCGGATCCATGCCCGCCTTCAGCCGCACCATCGACGAGGAAGGGGTGCTGTTCGACAACTGGCTACTGGTGAGGGACGGCACATTCCGTGAGGCCGAGACCCGTGAGCTGCTCACGGGCGCCGCATACCCGTCCCGCGATCCCGACACCAATCTCGCCGACCTGCGCGCCCAGATCGCCGCCAACGAGAAGGGCATCGCCGAACTGCGGCGCATGGTGGACCAGTTCGGCGCCGCGGCCGTCGACGCGTACATGGGCCATGTGCAGGACAACGCCGAGGAGTCCGTACGCGGGATCATCGCGGAGCTGCACGACGGTGCGTACCGCTACGAGACCGACAACGGCGCCGTGATCGAGGTCGCGCTGACTGTGGACCGTAACGCCCGCAGCGCCGTCGTCGACTTCACCGGCACCTCACCGCAGCAGCCCGGGAACTTCAACGCCCCGAAGTCCGTCGTCATGGCCGCCGTCCTGTACGTCTTCCGGACCCTGGTCGCCGACGACATCCCGCTCAACAGCGGTTGCCTCAAACCCCTGGAGGTCAGGGTCCCGGAGGGCTCGATGCTGGCGCCCGTCCACCCCGCGGCCACCGTCGCGGGCAACG
Source organism: Streptomyces sp. NPDC005181 (assembly GCF_040608395.1). NCBI lineage: Bacteria > Bacillati > Actinomycetota > Actinomycetes > Kitasatosporales > Streptomycetaceae > Streptomyces > Streptomyces sp. NPDC005181. The sequence continues at coordinate 28,178 of NZ_JBEXID010000066.1, read as the reverse complement.
TGGAGACCTCCCAGGCCGTCACGGGCGCGCTGTACGCGGCGCTCTCCGTCCAGGCCGAGGGCTCGGGCACCATGAACAATCTGACCTTCGGCAACGACCGTGTCCAGTACTACGAGACGGTGGCCAGCGGATCGGGCGCGGGCGACGGCTTTGACGGCACCGACGCCGTGCAGACCCATATGACCAACTCCCGGCTCACCGACCCCGAAGTCCTCGAATGGCGCTACCCGGTGCTGCTGGAGAGCTTCCGGGTACGCGCCGGCAGCGGGGGAGCGGGCCGGTGGCACGGCGGCTGCGGCGTGGAACGCAGACTCCGGTTCCTCGAACCCGTCACGGTGGCGCTGCTCTCCGGGCATCGCCGCGTCCCGCCGTACGGCATGGCGGGCGGTGAACCGGGCGCGCTGGGCACCCAGCACATCGAGCGTGCCGACGGCGCGAGGACGGTCACCCAGCTGAAGGGCTGTGACACGGCCGATCTGGCGCGCGGGGACGTGCTGGTCCTGCGCACTCCGGGCGGCGGAGGGTACGGAGCGCGGGAGCGCCCGAACCCGTCGGCGCCGGAACCGGAACGACCGCCGCGGCATGGCTGAACGACCGTGTTGTGCGGTCCCGGCCGACGGTGGGGCAACCGGTAGCTTCTGCGCCGTTTCGACCGTTGTCGGTGTGAGGACCTAATCTGTGCAGCGTGACTTCGCCTGCCTACACGGACAACGCTGCGCCCCAGCTCAGCGCGGGGCCGCGGCCCGCCCTGGGCCCGGCTGCCGACGAGGGGCTCTCGCGGCGGCTGCGCGCGCTCGCCTGCACGGCGCCGCTGCACGACCTCGACGTGCGCAAGGCGAATCTGGCCGGTGAGTACACGGTCTACGCGATGGCGGAGGTCGCGCTCGCCGCGATCGACCAGGTCACGCTGCACATGGACTTCGACACGGGCGCCGACCACGAGCAAATAGTGGCGAAGCTGCTCCCGCGCGTCGCCGCCCAGGCCCCGCGCCGTCCCGTCGCGGAGCACGAGCGCGTGGCCCGCTGGGTGCTGGACAACCTGATCAACGTCGGAAGCGTGGACCGCGGCTTCCGCACGGTATACGGGACTTTCGGCCCCGACGGGGTGTATGTCCGCAGAGACTACGACTTCAAGCTGATCGAAGAGGTCCCCGGTTTCGGCGGCAGCGTCTATCTGAGGGCCACCGACGAAGCGGTCAACGTCCTGGTCGGCGCCCTCGACACGGACGTCACCAGCGCCCAGATCGCCGCCGAGGTGAAACTGGAGGTCCTGATCAGCCGGGGCCGGCTCGCGGATGCGCAGCTCGCCGCCGAGCAGGCTCGCTACCGCACCGTGCAGTACGCGGAGACGCTCCGCAAGACGCTGGAGGCGACCCGGCGCAACGTCAGAGCCGTCGACTGGCTCAACGCCGTGCCCGACATGATCGCCGAGGCACTGGACCACGTGGCCGACCGCTACCGTCACGAGAATGCGATCCTCACCAACATCCGCAAGTCCAGGGACGAGGCGGAGGACCCCGAGCACAAGCGCCGCGCCGCCGAGCTCGTCGACATAGTCAAGGACTGCATCCGCCGCCACACCCAGCTGCAGTCCCGCCTGCTGGAGGCTGGACCGCTGTTCCGTGCCGAGCAGGACCGGCAGGCGTTCGCCACCCCCACGGCCAGGATGGGCCTCGACCTGTACGGCCAGCTGGTGGCCCCGCTGCTGCCGCTCCCCGTCGAGCAGGCCATTCGCGTCACCGACGCGTACTTCGCCCACGGCACCGGGCTGCGCACGCCCGCATCGGTAAGGGTGGGTGACCTGGTCGACATGCTGCTCACCCCGCCCCTGGAGCGGGAACATCTGGGCGCCGAGATGCCCGAGCCGGATCTGATCGCCACCCCGGACGACAGCAGGTTCAGCGAGGAGCAGCTGGCGAGCGCCATGAACCTCCTCGATCTGGAGCACGACGCACCGCGGCGGCTCTCCGGGCTCCTCGCCGAGGCCCGGCGGAGCGATCCGGGCCTGCCCTATCTGGTCGCCCTGCTCGCGGTCCACGCCGCATCCCCGCCGGTCGGCACGGCCTACCGCCAGGGCGAGCGGCGCCTGCTGTTCGCCGTCGACGACGGGACCGTGCTCGACGACCCGGAGTTCGGCGGCGCGGACCTGATCGTGGGCACGGCCCTGCTGGACGCGGCCGGAATGGCCGCGGACCGCTCGGAGGCGTCATGAGCGGGCAGGGGCGCCGGGTCCACCCGGGCCCCCACTCCGGTCACCGGCGATCCGCCCCCGGTCACTGCCGCACCGGGGGCGGCGCCCCCCTGTGTGCGGTCCGGCCCGCACCGTTCCCGACGGAGGCCGGGAGAGCCCGCGCCGTCCACCCCGTACCACCGATCTTCCGCACCGAGGAGCGACCGTCGTGAGCGACCACCGCGCAGAGCACACCGACGCGTGGAGCGAGCCGACCGCCGGGTACGCGCCCGAAGGCGAAGCCGCCCACGGGACCACCGCGCCCGCCGCCGTCACCCCGGCCGACGCGGCCGATGCTGCCCGGCTCGTCGCCTTCGGGCTGCAGCCCAAGCTGTTGCCCGCCCGCGACGCCGAATACGCCGAGCTGCTCCGCCGCTACCGGGAAGAGACCCCCTTCGCCCGGCTCGCCGACGCCGTGGCCACCGGACTCGGTCTTGTCGTCCTGGAGGTGTCCACCCGGGCCGGCATGGCCGTGACGGCGGGCGAGGACTCGGTCTTCGCCGTCCGCATGGGCGACTACGCCCGCCGCGCCTCTTCGGACTCCGCCGACCGATTCCTGCACGGACTGGCCCACCTCGCCGTCGCCGCCATGGCCTTCCCGCGCCCCGAGGACCTCGCCGACGACGCGTACATCGGCCGGATCACGGTCAACGGCATCGACGCGTTCGTACGTCAGGCCTGCCACCGCCTGGAGGAGCGCGCCGAGGAACACGGTGACAACACCGACCCGGCGACCGACGCCCCCGGACTGGAAGCGGCCTGGCGGATCTACGCCCGGCGCAGCGCCACCGGCGCGACGAAGGACGCCCGGCGGCTGGCCGGCTCCACCACCGGCATCGTCGGCAAGGCCGTCGCCTTCCTCACCGACTCCGGCTTCCTCCAGCGCACCGGGGACGACGCCGGAGGCGCCTTCCGCACCACCGCCCGCTACCAGCTGCAGGTCCGCGACATGGCGGGCACCGCCGCCATGGCCGAACTGCTGGAGCTCGGCGTCGTACCCGTCACCGACGGAACGGCGACGCTGCTGCCGCCGCCCGACGGCGACGACCTGGAGCTGGCGGCCGACGCCGGTCTGCCCTTCCACGCCTGAGCACCCCCACCGCCGTCCCACTCCCGCTTTCCGAACGACGAGAGTCCGCCGCCATGTACGAGCTGTCCCGGGTCCGCCTCTACTCCATCGGGCCTGCCGGTGCGCGCTACGCCGACACCGTGCTCGACCTGCGCGGAGTGGGCGAGCCCGTGCCCAACCCCGCGCCGGCCCAGGCGGAGTTCTTCGAGGAGGAGCCGGTCGGCCCGCCGCGCCGCCCCGCGCCCGCCGGTGTGCTCTTCCTGGAGAACGGCGGCGGCAAGTCGGTCCTGCTGAAGCTGATTTTCTCGGTGATGCTGCCCGGCCACCGCAACACCCTGGGCGGTGCCAGCTCCGGCGTACTGCGCAAGTTCCTGCTCGCCGACGACTGCGGCCATGTCGCCCTGGAGTGGCAACACACCCTCACCGGCGAGTGCGTGGTCGTCGGCAAGGTCAGCGAGTGGCGCGGACGGCAGGTCTCCAACGACCCCCGCAAGTTCGCCGAGGCCTGGTACTCCTTCCGCCCCGGGCCCGGGCTCAGCCTCGACTCGCTGCCGGTCGCCGAGGCCACCGCCGTCGGCCGCCCCGTCGAAGGCGCCTCCGGCGCCCATGGCAGGCGCCGCACCATGAAGGGCTTCCGGGACGCCCTCACGGACGCGGGCAAGTTCTACCAGCACCTCGATGTGCACTGGGAAGAGATCCACGACCGGTGGAACGAGCACCTCGGCGACCTCGGCCTCGACCCCGAACTCTTCCGCTACCAGCGCGAGATGAACGCCGACGAGGGCGAGGCCGCAGGCCTCTTCGCGGTCAAGAAGGACTCCGACTTCACCGACCTGCTGCTCCGTGCCGTCACCGACACCCGTGACACGGACGGCCTTGCCGACCTGGTCAGCGGCTTCGGCAACAAGCTGGGCCGCCGGGCCGAACTCACCGCGGAGCGCGACTTCACCGCAGGCTCGGTCGATCTGCTCGGCCGGATCGTCGAGGCCGCCGACGCCCGCTCCCGCACCCGCGACGTCCACGCGGGCGCCGAGCGCCGCACCCGCACCTTCGCCCGCAGGCTCTCCGCCCGGGCCGCCGACGAGCGCGGCCGCACCGCCGACCTCGCCCAGCAGGTGACGGGCGCCGCGCACACCGTCACCGCCGCCGAGGAGGCCCGCAGCCGCAGCGCCCTCATCGCCGCAGAACTTGCCTACCGGCATGCGTCCCTGGCGCTGGCCGCAGCCGAGAAGGGCGCCGCCGCCCAGCGTCGCGAACTGGTCGAGGCCCGCACCCTGCACTCCGCCTGGCAGGCCGCCGAAGCCGTGCTCCGCCACCGCGCCGCCGCCGACCGGTCCGCGCGCGTCGCCGTCGCCATCCGCGAGGCCGAGCGCGACGCCGCCCCCGCGCTCGCCGCCCGCGCCACGGCCGCCGCCGACCTCGTACGCGCCCTGCACACCGCCGCGGAGGCCGGTGAGCAGGTGGCCAACGAGGAGGAGGAGCGCTCCGACACCCTCCAGGCCGCGGGCGAGACCGCCCACCGGGACGCGACCACCGCCGCCACCGAGGCCCAGCGCGCCCGCAGCGAGGCCGGACATCTGCGCCAGCGCCTCGCCGAGGTCGAGCAGGAGACCGCCGAGGCCGTACGGGCGGGCTGGCTCGACAACACCGCGCCGGACGCCGACCCGGCGCGCGCGGCCCTCGCCGCGAGCGACGCCGAGCAGTCCACCGTCGCCGCCTGGAACACGGCCAGGGAAGCCGCCGGCGCCGCGGCCGACCGGGCCAGGGAAGCGGCGGCTGCCGAGAGCCGCGCCGAGCTCGCCGCGGCGCGCGCCGCCGACGGTGCGCAGGCGGCGGAACAGTCGTACGAGGCCGAACGCAGGGCTGCCGAGTCGATCGCCGCCGACCACCGCCTCGCCGACCTGCTGGGCCTGCCCCCGGCACACGGCACGGGAGTACCGCGGCCCCGCCGGGGCACCGCCGCATACGAACCGGGCGCGGCTGCGGACACCACCGACTCGCATCCGTCCGGAACCCACCCCGCATCCCACGGCCGACCCGGTGACGGCGCGGGCACCGCGGAGGCCGGATTCGACCGGCAGACCACTGTCGCCGGTCACGCGCTCACCACCGACCACGCCGTCAGCAGCGAGCAGCCGCTCACCGCCGAGGAACTCGACCGCAACGCCGACGAGTTGCGGGACCTCCTCGACCAGGGCATCGCCGCCGCCGAACGTCGCCTCTTCGAATTGCGCACTGCGGCCGCCGACGACTCCCGCATCCTCGGCGCGCTCGGCGACGGCGGACTGCTGCCGCCCGGACCAGATGTCCTCGCCACCGTCGAATACCTCGGCGAGCACGGCATCCCGGCCCTGCCCGGCTGGCGCTACCTCGCCCAGGCCGTCGACCCCGCCGATCACGCGGCGGTGCTCGCAGCCCGGCCCGAGCTCGTCGACGGCGTGGTCATCACCGACGCCGACTCGCATGCCCGGGCCCGCGAAGTCCTGGGCAGCGCCGCCCTGCTGCCGCGCTCCGCCGTGGCCGTCGGCACCGCCGCCGCGCTGCTCGCGCCCGTACCGGCCTCCGGTACCGGCTCCGACGCGGACGGTGTGTTCCTCGTCCCGCCGAACCCGGCCATGCACGACGAGCACGCCGCCGACGCGGAACGGCAGGCGCTCAGGAGCAGGGCCGCCGCCCGCGACGAGGACATCCGCACGCTCGCAGCCCGCCTCACCGGGGACCGGTCCCTCGCCGCCCGCATCGGTTCCTGGCGCGCCGACTGCCCGCCCGGCATGCTCGCCGAGCTCGCCGAAGCCGCCCGCACCGCCCGCACGGCCGCCGAGACGGCCCAGGCCGTGCTCGCCGAGGCCCGCACGGCACGCGCCGAGGCCGACGAAGCCGCCGCCGACACCGCCCGCGTCCGCGACGAGCGGCAGGAGGCCGCCCAGCGCGCCCGCCGCGTCGCCGACGCACTCGCAGGCCTGGCCCACCGGCTGCGCGAACGCGCCGGCTGGCAGGCGAAACTGCGCGAACTGGTCGAGGAGGCAGCCGAGTCCGAAGCCCGCGCCACCGTCTGCCTGGAGCGGGCCCGCGCCGCCGACGAGGACCGCAGGGCCGCCCAGCGCGCCGCCGACGACGCACGCCGCACCGCCCGCGCCCTGCGGGCCGAACGCGCCGAGATCGCCGGCGCCCCCGAGAGCGTCCCGGAGCCCGAGGGCGACGTCCCGCGCCCCGCCCTCCCCGCCCTGCGCGAGGCCTACCGGGCCGCATCCCAGCTGTACGAGAAGGTCGGCGTCGGCGCCGACCTGCGCGCCGAACAGGCCCGTGCCGAGAGCGATGAGAGTGCCGCCCTCGCCGAGCTGGACCGGCTCACCAACAAGGTCCGCACCCGCGCCGGCCAGCTCCTCGAAGGCACCGACGGCGCCGACGGACCGTCCCGGCAGGCGGCCGCCGCCCGCGCGGAGTCGCTGGTCCAGCTCCTGGAGACGCGGGCCTCCACGGCGAGCGAGCAGCTCGGACGATTGCGCGGCGAGGCCGAGCGCCTGGCCCCGGCCGACGGTGAGAGCCACCACACCGAGCTCCCCGACGAGCTGGTCCCCGCCGACGCCGAGCAGGCCCAGACCCTGCTGCGTACCGCCACAGCCGAACTCGGCACCGCAACCGGCGCCCTGGACACCGCCCGTGCCGCCCACGCCGAGCTGCTGTACGCCCACCGCACCGCCGAGGCCTCGGCCGGCGGCTTCGACGACAGCGCGGCCCTCTTGCGCGACCTGCTCAGGGACCACGGCGCGGACGACGACACCGAGCCCCCCGAGCCGTACCCCGGCAGCCTCGACGAGGCCCGCCAGTCCGCCGCCGAGGCCCGCCGCTCATTGCGCGGCTGCGCCGCCCACCTCTCCGCCGCCGAGAGCGCGGTGCGCGAGGCGAGCGATGTGCTCGTACGGCACGCCAACTCCACCCGCTACGAACAGGTCCGTACCCCCGCCCGCCAGCAGATCCGCGAACTCCCGGCCGCCGCCCTGCCCGAGCACGCCGAGAAGTGGGCCGCCGCCTTCGCACCCCGCCTGCGGGTCCTCACCGATGAGCTGGTCCAACTGGAGCGCAACCGCGACTCCATCGTCGACCGGCTCCGCGGACTCGTGGAGTCCGCGCTCACCACCCTCCGCTCCGCCCAGCGGCTCTCCCAGCTGCCGGAGGGGCTGGGGGAGTGGTCCGGTCAGGAGTTCCTCCGGATCCGCTTCGAGGAGCCCGACCAGGCGACGCTCACCGAGCGGCTCGGCGAGGTCATCGACGACGCCACCCGGGCCGCGCTCAAGAAGAACTCCGATCTGCGCCGCGACGGCATGTCCCTTCTGCTGCGCGGTGTACAGGCGGCGCTGGAGCCCAAGGGCATCGCCGTGGAGATCCTCAAGCCGGACGCGGTGCTCCGCGCCGAACGCGTCCCGGTCGGTCAGATGGGCGACGTCTTCTCCGGCGGCCAGCTGCTCACGGCCGCCATCGCCCTGTACTGCACGATGGCCGCGCTCCGCAGCAACGACCGGGGCCGTGACCGCCACCAGCACCGCCACGCGGGCACGCTTTTCCTGGACAACCCCATCGGCCGGGCCAACGCCACGTATCTGCTGGAGCTCCAGCGCGCGGTGTCGGACGCGCTCGGCGTACAGCTGCTCTACACCACGGGTCTGTTCGACACGACGGCGCTCGCCGAATTTCCGCTGGTCATCCGGTTGCGCAATGACGCGGACCTGCGGGCGGGCCTGAAGTACATCAGCGTGGAGGAGCATCTGCGCCCTGGTCTGCCGCAGCAGGATCCGAACGGCGAGACGGTGCACGGCGAGATCACCGCCACCCGAATGTTCAAGCGCACACCGACGACGCCTGACGCGTCGGCGCCGACCGGGAGCCCCCAGAACCGCGACCGCGCCCCCGAGCACCTGCGGACCACCGACACCCCGGCCGGCGACTGACCTCAACTCCTCACCGGGGCGCGTGCTCAAGCCCGTGTCAGGCCGCTCGCGCCCCGGCGGCGTATCCGCGTGGCTTCCCGCTCCGCCGCCCTCGCCGCCCGTCGCGCCCCGCGCCGCTCCCGGCGCAGCTGCCGCGCCGAACTGCTCGGCACGGACACCACACCGTTGCGCTGATTCCAGACCTGACGGGTCACCCACACATCCAGCACCGCCCAGGTGGCGACCACCGTGCTGCCCACACTGCTCAGCATCATGGGGAACTCCAGCCAGGAGCCCGTCATCGTGCTCAGCAGAGCCACCATGGCCTGAATGATCGTCAGCGACATGATGATCACCGCACGCACGGCCGCCGTACGCACCGGATCCGGCATCCGCCGCCGCACCGCGGGCTCTTCCACCCAAAGCGGCTGCCTCGGGATCGCCGTCCCGCTCGCCGCCGACGCCGCGCTCCGACGCTCTTCCGTGTCCAAGGACTCTCAACTCCCCACCGCTGCCCGACTTCAGGGTTGCTGCCCGGCATGCGTCGTTTCTACGCGGGCGAACCGAACCGTCCTGCCTTACACGCTCCGCGCAGCCCCTCTCCCTCGTGCATATAGACGAGTGACCGGCAGTGAAGATTCCCCCGATCCCTCGCGGAACGAAGAGTTCCAGCCATCTGCCCGGTGAGGGATTGAGTCGCTCTGCCGGGTCTCTTCTGCCGCTTTCGCGGATTTCATCTCCCGGAATGCCGCGGCAATTCATGATCAACATGGGGCAGTGCGGCCGAAAATAGTCCGGACGTGTCTTCGAGTTGTCTGTGTGGCAGTAGTAGGCTCGCGCCGTTTGTTGACGGAACACCCACCCCCGCCGTGCGGGGCCGAGCTGGGGGAGGCCATGCGCTTTCGCGGAAAGTCCATCCGCAGGAAGATCGTGGCGTTGCTGCTGGTGCCGCTCGTCTCCCTCACCGGGCTCTGGGGTTTTGCCACCTTCCTGACCGGCCGTGAGGCCGGTGACCTGATGGGCGCGAGCACCATCGTGGAGAAGGTCGGCCACCCTCTCGAGGACACCGTCCGGGTCATCCAGAACGAGCGCCGCCAGACACTTGTCTTCCTCGCCGACCCCCGCGCCTCCGATGCGCTTCCCCTGCTGCGCCGCCAACGGGCCGCGACCGACCGCGTTGTGGCGGAGGTCAAGGAGAGCGCCCGGCAGAAGGACATCCGCGACGCGCTGAGTCCCGATGCCGAAGCACAGCTCAATTCGATTCTCAGCGCCGTCGACGGCCTCGGCGCGCTCCGCGACTCCGTCGAGAAACGCACCATCGACCGCAACCAGGCGCTGGAGTTCTACAACCGTCTCGTCGACCCGTGCTACCGCTTCCTGACGGGTCTCCACACAACGGACAACGCGTCGATGGACAAGCAGGTCCGCGCTCTGGCCGGCGTCTCGCAGGCCCGCGAGATGCTCTCCCGGGAAGACGCTCGGGTGGCCTCGGCGCTCGTCGCCGGACGACTCGACGCCTCCGAACTCCGCCAGATCTCCGATCTCGTCGCCAACCGCAAACTGCTCTACGAGATCAACGTCGAGGTCCTCCCGTCGGCGGAGCGCCGACGCGTGGAGCAGTACTGGGCGAGCCCGGAGAGCGAGCCGCTGCGCACCGCGGAGAACAAGCTCATCGCCGCCGGCCCCACCCGCAACCCCCACTCGGTCGACGCCGAACGCTGGCAGGAGGTGGCCCCGCCGGTCCTGGACCGGCTGGCCAACGACTCGACCGAGATGGACAACCGCTTCCAGGACCGCGGCCGGCCCGTCGGCTACAGCGTCCTGATCAAGGCCGGAGTCGCGGGCGTCCTCGGCTTCCTCGCCCTGCTCATCTCCGTCTTCGTATCCGTACGCGTCGGCCGCGAACTCGTCCGCGACCTCTCCCGGCTCCGCAAGGACGCCCACGAGGTCTCCGGCGTACGGCTGCCGAGCGTGATGCGCCGCCTCGCCGCGGGCGAACACGTCGACGTCGAGACCGAGGCCCCGCATCTCAGTTACGAGCGGGACGAGATCGGCCAGGTCGGCCAGGCCCTCAACACCCTGCAACGCGCCGCTGTCGAAGCCGCGGTCAAGCAGGCCGACATGCGACGCGGCGTCTCCGAAGTCTTCGTGAACCTGGCCCGGCGCAACCAGGTCCTCCTGCACCGCCAGTTGACGCTCCTGGACGCCATGGAACGCCGCACCGAGAACACCGACGAGCTCGCGGACCTCTTCCGCCTCGACCACCTCACCACCCGCATGCGGCGGCACGCCGAAGGCCTCGTGATTCTCTCCGGTGCGGCGCCGTCCCGGCAGTGGCGCAAGCCCATCCAGCTGATGGACGTGGTACGGGCAGCGGTTGCCGAGGTCGAGGACTACGAGCGGATCGAGGTACGCCGCCTGCCGCGGATCGGCGTCGGCGGCCCCGCCGTCGCCGACCTCACCCACCTGATTGCCGAACTCCTGGAGAACGCCACGGTGTTCTCGCCGCCGCACACCGCGGTCCAGGTGCACGGCGAGCGCGTCGCCAACGGCTTCACCCTCGAAATCCACGACCGCGGCCTCGGCATGGCCCCCGAGGTCCTGCTGGACGCCAATCTGCGGCTCGCCGAGACCCCCGAGTTCGAACTCTCCGACACCGACCGCCTCGGCCTCTTCGTGGTGAGCCGGCTGGCCCAGCGGCAGAACGTCCGCGTCTCCCTGCAGACTTCTCCGTACGGAGGAACCACCGCCGTCGTCTTCATCCCGGCAGCCCTGCTCACCGACGCCGCGGAGGCGCACGGCACCGGATTCCGTCTCGACCGCCGCGCCCAGAAGGCGATCGGCACCGGCAGGCCCAGCGATGAGGGACCGCGCAGCGACAAGAACCGCAGGGACGGTGTCGCGGACCGGTGGACTTCCGACGGTACGGGCGACGCGGGCTCCACCGGCCTCGCCCCGGTGCCCACCGGCGTCGTGGGCCCGTCCGCTCTGGACGGACCGGTCGAGATCGAAGCCCCGGTGGGCACCCTCGGCTTCGGGACCGACCCCGTACTCGATCCTGTGCCGGACCCGGTACTCGACGGAGTGTCCGACATCGACGACACCGAGAGCGAGCGCGGCGGCATTTTCCGCGCCCGCGACCTCCGTCGTGGAGCGGATCACGATCTCCGGCGCGACGCCGACAGCGGCTTCCGCCGCGATGCCGACCGCGACTTCCGCCCCGACGACGACCGCGACCAGCATCAGCAGGCCGCCGACCAGGTTGCCGGGTCCACCGCCGACGTCCGGACGATGCGCCCGGGCGGCCCGGTGCCGCTGCCCCGCCGCAAGCCGCCGACCCTGGTCACCGACCGCGGCCGCCGGGTCGACGAGTCCGGCCGCGCGCATCCCACGACCACCGACCCGGAGCCCTCGCGCACCGGGGCCGGCGCCGGGCAGTCCACCACTGGGCCCCGGTACTCCGCCGCCGACACCCGGCCGCCCACCGAACCCCGGCAGCCCACCAGCTTCCGGTCACCCACCGAGCCCGCCGCATCCGCGTCGGCACCGGCTGCGGCGACGCCATCGGCCGCATCCTCCTCCCGTTCCGCCGGACCGTCCTCGAACCCGGGGACCGTGGACGGGCTGCCCCGCCGGATCCGGCAGGCCAGCCTCGCCCCACAGCTCCGCGAAGGCTCCGGCGGCCGCGCTTTTGAGCCGGCCCCCGCCGAACCGGCGGAGGACATCGAGCGGGACGCGGACGAGGTACGCAACCGCATGGCATCGCTACAGCGCGGCTGGCAGCGCGGCCGTCGGCAGAACGCCGAGGACGGGACCGGTCCCGGTGAGACAGCACAAGGAACCACTCCGGGAGGGGACGGTCGATGACCGCACCGAACGCCGCAGCACCCAATGCCACACGCCAGGGATCCGGCGAACTCAACTGGCTCCTCGACGAACTCGTCGAGCGCGTCGGCTCCATCCGCAAGGCGCTGGTGCTCTCCAGTGACGGCCTTCCCACCGGCACGTCCAAGGACCTGACCCGTGAGGACAGCGAGCATCTGGCGGCCGTCGCCTCCGGGTTCCACAGCCTCGCCAAGGGCGTCGGACGCCACTTCGACGTGGGCCGCGTCCGCCAGACCGTCGTCGAACTCGACGAGGCGTTCCTCTTCGTCACGGCCGCCGGCGACGGCAGCTGTCTCGCCGTGCTGGCCGACTCCGACTCCGACGTGGGCCAGGTGGCGTACGAGATGACGCTGATGGTCAAGCGCGTGGGGGTCCACCTGGCCAACGCCCCACGGACGTCCGGTCTGCACGCCGGAGGGTGAGTGGATGGCATGAGCGCTGACTCCCCCCGGGGCACACTCCCCGGATCCCCGGCCGCTTCCGACGATCCGCAGTCGTCGCGCTGGTACGACGCCGAGGCGGGGCCGGTGGTCCGTCCTTATGCGATGACCCGGGGCCGTACCAGCAGCGCGTCCCGCCATCGTCTCGACCTGATCGCGATCGTCGTCCCGGAACCCGCGGCCGACGATCCCGGCCGGAATCAGACGCTCTCCCCGGAACACGTGGAGATCATCGAACTCTGCAATGACATGCCCCAGTCGATCGCCGAGCTGGCGTCCGGTCTGGATCTCCCCGTCGGGGTGGTCCGGGTGCTGGTCGGCGATCTCGTCGAGGACGAACTGGTGCACGTAACCCGTCCCGTTCCGCCGGCCGAGCTGCCGGATGTGAACATTCTCCGCGAGGTGATCAATGGCCTTCGGGCGCTCTAGCCGCAGCACGCGGCCCGTTGAGCCGGTTACCTTGAAAATCCTGGTGGCCGGCGGCTTCGGTGTGGGCAAGACAACGCTGGTGGGCGCAGTCAGCGAGATCAGACCGCTGCGTACGGAGGAGCGGCTGACCGAGGCGGGCCGCCCCGTGGACGACACGGCCGGAGTCGAGGCCAAGACCACCACCACCGTTGCCATGGACTTCGGGCGGATCACGCTCCGCGAGGATCTGGTGCTGTATCTGTTCGGCACACCGGGACAGGACCGGTTCTGGTTCCTCTGGGACGAACTGGCTCAGGGCGCCCTGGGTGCGGTCGTTCTCGCGGACACCCGGCGGCTGGAGGACTGCTTCGCGGCCGTGGACTACTTCGAACGGCGCGAGATCCCGTTCACCGTCGCCGTCAACTGCTTCGAGGGAGCCGACCGGTTCCCGACCCGGACGGTGCAGGCCGCGCTGGACCTCGACCCCGAGGTGCCGGTGCTGATGTGCGACGCGCGCGACCGGTCCTCCGTGCGTGATGTGCTGGTCGCGGTCGTCGAACACGCGCTGGCCCGAGCGGACCGCCTCCGCGAGCCCGCCACCACCTGAGTACGCGGCGGAACGCGGCCCGTACCCCCGCCGACCGGGGTACGGGCCGCGCGTCCTGAAGCCATCCGGCGCCCGGCGGCGTGCGGAGGGGACGGCTACCGCTCGCCGCCGTCCTCCTCCTGCCAGCCCAGGCTCCGCTCCACCGCCTTCCGCCAGTTGTGGTACTCGCGCTCACGGATCTCCGGCTCCATGTGCGGCTGCCACTCCACATCGCGCTGCCAGTGCGTCTTGAGCTCGTCGAGCCCCGACCACACGCCGGTCGCCAGCCCCGCCGCGTACGCCGCGCCCAGACACGTCGTCTCGGAGATCTTCGGCCGGATCACCGGCACCCCCAGCACATCCGCCTGGTGCTGCATGAGCAGCCGGTTGGCCGTCATGCCGCCGTCCACCTTCAGCGTCGTGATGGGCACCCCCGAGTCCTGATACATCGCGTCGACCACCTCACGCGTCTGCCAGCTGGTCGCCTCCAGAACGGCGCGTGCCAGATGCGCCTTGGTGACGTAACGGGTGAGCCCGGTGATGACACCCCGGGCGTCCGAGCGCCAGTACGGGGCGAAGAGCCCGGAGAAGGCGGGCACGATGTACGCCCCACCGTTGTCGTCGACGCTCGCCGCCAGTGTCTCGATCTCCTCGGCGCTCCGGATGATCCCCAACTGGTCGCGGAACCACTGCACCAGCGCCCCGGTGATGGCGATCGACCCCTCCAGGCAGTAGACGGGTGCCTGGTCGCCGATCTTGTAGCCGAGCGTGGTGATCAGCCCGCTCTTCGACGGCACGGGCCTGTTGCCGGTGTTGAGCAGCAGGAAACTCCCGGTGCCGTAGGTGTTCTTGGCGGTACCCGGGTCGTAGCAGGCCTGCCCGAAGACCGCGGCCTGCTGATCGCCGAGTGCGGAGGCCACCGGCACCCCGGCGAGCGCGCCGACCGCGGTCCCGTACACCTCCGACGACGACCGGATCTCCGGAAGCACTGCCTCCGGGACATTCATCGCGGCCAGGATCGACGGATCCCACTCCAGGGTTTCCAGATTCATCAGCATGGTGCGCGAAGCGTTGGTCACATCGGTGACATGGACGCCGCCGTCCGTACCGCCGGTGAGATTCCAGATCAGCCAGGAGTCCATGGTGCCGAAGGCGATCTCACCCCGCTCGGCCCGGCTCCGCAGTCCCGGTACGTTGTCCAGCAGCCAGGCGACCTTGGGGCCGGAGAAGTAACTGGCCAGCGGGAGCCCGGTGATGTCCCGGAAGCGGTCCTGCCCGTCCGCGCCGCCCAGCTGGTGACAGAGCGCGGACGTACGGGTGTCCTGCCAGACGATGGCGTTGTGCACGGGCCGGCCGGTCGCCCGGTCCCAGAGCACGGTCGTCTCGCGCTGGTTGGTGATGCCGAGTGCGCTGAGCTGCTGCGCCCGCAGCCCGGCTGTGGCGAGCGCGCCCGCCACCACAGCTCGCACCGTGGACCAGATCTCGGTGGCGTCGTGTTCCACCCAGCCGGGTTTCGGGAAGATCTGGCGGTGCTCGCGCTGGTCGACGGCAACGATCGCACCGTCCTGATTGAAGATGATGCAGCGGCTGGATGTGGTGCCCTGGTCGATGGCGGCGACAAACCTGTCCGTCATGGCGTCCCCTTGTCGCGAAGTCGAGAACTCGAATTACCGGAGCCTGAATTACCCGCGCCCGAATGGCTAGAATGCGGTGTTGAAGACGACCCCCGCCAGTAACCCGCCCACGAGCGGTCCCACGACCGGGATCCAGGAGTAACTCCAGTCGGAAGTGCCCTTGTTCGGTATCGGCAGCAGGGCGTGCACCAGCCGCGGACCCAGGTCACGGGCCGGATTGATGGCATATCCGGTGGGCCCGCCGAGTGAAAGTCCGATACCGACCACCAGCAGGGACACCAGCAGTACGGAGATCCCGGAGCCGTAGACCCCGGCACCCGCGCCGGCCACCGGGCCGATCCCGATTCCGGCGTTCTTCCCGAAGGCCAGAATCGGCAGCACCAGACCGGTCGTCGCGATGATCTCGGTGACGAGGTTGGCCACCGGACTGCGGATCTCCGGAGCGGTCGAGAAGATCCCCAGTGTCGGCACGGCAGTTTCCTTGTCCGCGTCGGCGCGGAACTGAGCGTAGTACGTGAGCCAGGCCAGCAGCGCGCCGATGACTGCGCCGACCAGCTGTCCCAGGATGTAGAGGGGAACCTTGTCCCACTTCCCGGTGTCGACGGCGATGCCGACCGTCACGGCCGGGTTGAGGTGGCCACCGGAGAGGGGGGCCGCGGTGTACGCACCGGCCAGGACACCGAAGCCCCATCCGAAGGCGATCACCACCCACCCCGCGGCCCTGGCTTTCGAATGGTGGAGGGTGACAGCGGCGCACACACCTGCGCCGAACAGAATGAGGATCGCCGTTCCGATGACTTCCCCGACGAATATGTCTCCATTGCTCATGGCGCTCCTAGGGTTTGTCCGGCGGATCGCGCCGGGCGCTTCCATGGCTTCCGTGACGAGCGTGGTGACCAAGTCGATCTGCCGCAGAGCGGGAGTGGCGACAGTGACTGAGCAAGGAGTTTTCACGGGTGCTGATCGGTCGTCAAGAATGCTGACAACAAGCCCAGTTCACAGCACACGCATCGGACAGTTCGGCAGGGAGTGAGGTGCCCGGCATCCCTCAGCGGACCGCGACGACTGCGGAACCGTGCCCGAACAGCCCCTGATTCGCGGTGATTCCGGCGCGCGCACCCGGAATCTGTCGCTCCGCCGCCGCGCCGCGCAGCTGCCAGGTCAGCTCACAGACCTGCGCGATGGCCTGCGCCGGCACGGCCTCTCCGAAGGAGGCGAGCCCTCCGCTCGGGTTGACCGGGATGCGTCCGCCGAGCGCCGTGGCCCCTTCGCGTACGAGCTTGGCACCCTCCCCCGCCGCACACAGTCCGATGTCCTCGTACCACTCCAGCTCCAGAGCGGTGGAGAGGTCGTACACCTCGGCGAGGGACAGCTCATCCGGCCCGAGGCCCGCCTCCTCGTACGCCGCCCGGGCGATCGACGCGCGAAAGCTCTCCTGCGCGGGCTCCACCGCGATTGCCGAATCGGTCGCGATGTCCGGAAGATCGAGTACGGCCTTCGGGTAGGTGGGCGTCACGGTGGAGACGGCGCGGATACGGACCGGATCGGCTGCCCCGTGGCGACGCGCGAACTCCATGCTGGACATGACGACCGCCGCCGCCCCGTCGGACGTCGCGCAGATGTCGAGCAACCGCAGCGGATCGGCGACCACGGCGGACGCGGCGACCTGCTCGGCGGTCACCGGCGCGCGGTAGCGGGCATTGCGGTTCAATGCGCCGGCCGCCGCGTTCTTCACCTTGACCAGGGCGAAGTCGTCCGGAGTGTCCCCGTACAGGGTCATCCGGCGGCGGGCATACAGCGCGAAGTAGGCCGGATTGGTCGCACCGAGCACCCGGAAGCGCAGCCAGTCGGGATCGTCGGGCCGGTCGCCGCCCGCCGGAGCGAAGAACCCCTTGGGCGCCGCATCCGCACCCACCACGAGCACCACATCGGCCATGCCCGCCAGGATCTGCGCCCTGGCCGTGTTGATGGCCTGGGCACCTGACGCGCAGGCCGCGTACACACTGGTGACCCGTGCGCCCTGCCAGCCCAGCGCCTGCGCGAACGTCGCACCGGCCACATAGCCCGGATAGCCGCCGCGCACGGTGTCCGCGCCGACCACGGACTGGACGTCCTGCCAGCCGATCCCCGCATCGCTGAGTGCGGCTCGCGCCGCGACCGTGCCGTACTCGACGAAACTGCGCCCCCACTTGCCCCACGGATGCATCCCGGCCCCGAGGACCGCCACATCCCCGGTCATGCCGCACCGCCCCGGTCCGTGCCCGCGGCGGTGGTCACGGGCTGCCAGTGCCAGGTGGTCCACACGGTTCCCCCGCCCTGGGGCGCATCCTCGTTCAGGACCCCCGGAACCACCTCGACGGTCATCCCGACCGCCAGATCACCGATGTCCACCCCCGGTGCCGCCTGTCCGAGCACCACCATGCGCTCCGCCGCGAGCTCGACGGCGATCAGGACATAGGGCTCCCAGGGGGTGTCCGGGTCGGAGGCATACGGGGCAGGGGGGCGGTAGCGGCCGTCGGTGTACGACCAGACGGTGCCGCACCGGGAGAGCGGCACCTCGACCAGCTCGCCGCTGGTGCAGCCCGGATTGCGGCAGTACGTGTCCTGGCGCGGGAAGAAGACCGACGAGCAGGCGCTGCAGCGTGTGCCCAGCAGCCGGAAGTCCTTCTCGGCGGTGCCCTCGGCGAACCAACCGGCCACCACGGGTGTGCGCGTGCGCGACAAAGTCCCTCCCCGGCACTGGATCTGACGGAACGTCAGAAGTGTGCCACGGTCAGCCGTTCTCGGCGAGCCACTTGGCGGCGGTCTCCGCCAGCTCCCTGTCGCGCCCGGCCAGCATCATCCGGATCATCTGCACATCGCCGCGCAGCGACCACGCGGGGTGCCCGAAGGTGGCCGGATTGTTCTTCTCGATCAGAAAATGCGCGGGCCAGGCCGTGCCGTAGCCGATCAGGGGGAGCGCCGCCGCGTACCGCTTGCGGCCCCGGGCCAGACCGTAGACGGTGACCGCGAGACCGGTCAGGGTCCCCGTCAGATGGACCCACCGGGTGGCGGCCCTGGAGTGCATCGCCACGTAGTAGGGCCAGAACTCTTCGTACGAATCGAACGTCTGCTGTGACATACGGGCACCGTAACGGCTGGGAGAGCAACCGGATACGGCCGATCCACGTCCGAGAGGAAGAACGGGCGGCCGGAACCCACGGGGGTGGTCCCGGCCGCCCGTCCGCCTGCACCGGCCCGGTGCGGTGCGGACCTCAGTGTCCGGCGACGGACCTCCTGGCCACCGGGAAGTCGAAGTAGGTGTCCGGAAACAGCTCGGGCTTGAAGGTGTAGTGCCACCATTCCTCGGCCAGATTCACGAACCCGGCGTCGGCGAGCGTCGTCTTCAGGAACTGCCGATTGGCCCGCTGCACGCCCTGGATCCGCGGGTCGTCGGTATGCGACAGCGTGTCGAAGCAGTCGAATCCGGTGCCCATGTCCACCGAGTTGTCGGGGAAGCGCTCGGCCTGCGACGCGTAGCAGGGCACCAACCTCTCGCCCGGCCGGTACGGCCTGGTCGGCACGGCGGGCAGCCTCACCAGCGTCAGGTCCACCGTGCTGCCCCGGCTGTGCCCGGACTTCTCCGCGATGTAACCGTCCGCAAACAGCCGCGTCTTGTCGGCCTGGGGGTAGAACTCGCCCTTCATGGCCTCGTCGTCGAGATCCTTCGCCCACCGTACGAAGTGGTCGACGGCCCGCTGAGGCCGGTAGCAGTCGTACACCTTCAAGGAGTACCCCTGGCGCAGCAGCCGTGTCTGCGCCCGGTGGAGGGCCTGGGCCGCGGGCCGGGTCAGGATGCAGACCGGCCGGCGGTACCCGTCGACCGGTTCGCCCATGAAGTTGTGCCCGGTGGGGTAGCGCATCTCCTGGATGATCGTGGGGTCCACCGAACGAAGTGCGACGAACTCATCGGGGGCCTTCGGCTCGGCCTGGGCCTGTGCCGGCGGGGAGGCGACGGTGAAGACGAGCAGGGTGGCGGCAGCGGCTGCCAGGACGCGGAAAGCGGAAGCAGTACCTGTCATGAGCGCATCATTCATCAGTCGCGGGGGTGTCGGCAGGATGATCGGATACAGTCCGCGCGTGTCCGCGCCCGAGGAGAAGACCGAGCCAAGGAACCAGCGCAGCAAAGCGTGGAGGAAAAGGTGCAGCGACCGATGAAGGACTCCCACTGCGACAGCTGCGGCACGCCGTACCCCCGGCCCTCGCCGGGATCCACCGGCACCTGGCCCCGCACCTGTACCGCCTGCGGCGCGATCGCTTACCGCAACCCGCTGCCGGTCGCCGTCGCCCTGGTCCCCGTCACCGACCGGGAAGGCACCGCCCTCGTCGTCGTCACCCGCACCATCGAACCCCGGCGCGGCGGCCTCGCCCTGCCCGGCGGCTTCATCGACCACGCCGAGGACTGGCGGCACGCGGTCGTACGGGAACTGCGCGAGGAGACCGGTATCGAAGCCGACCAGCAGGACGTACGCCTCGCCGACGCCCTCAGCGCACCGGACGGCCACCTTCTCCTCTTCGGCCTGCTCCCGCCACGCCCGGTCGCCTCCCTCCCCCCGTCCGCGCCCACCGACGAGACCGCCGGCCACAGCCTGCTCCGCGCCCCCGCCGAACTGGCCTTCCCGCTGCACACCCTGGCCGCCCGCGCCTGGTTCGAAGGCCGCTACGACCAGCGCTGACAGGCATCACACCCCTCGTATCCGGACCGGGCACGTCACCTCGCCCTCGCCGCCCTCCAGCTCCACCACGACCTGCCCGCCCACCAGCCGCGCTGTGTACCGCTCGACCTCAGCCTGCTCCCAGCCGTCACCCGCGTCACGGACGACCAGACCACCCCCGGTACGCCCGGCAACCGGAGTCCACACCTCAAGTTCCAGATTCCCGTCCGCGCCCCGCACCGGAATCACGGACCCCGCCCGCACCAGCACCGGCACCCGCGACAGCGGCGCTTCGACCAGCACCTGCCCCGGCCCCTCGTACACCTCGCCGGTCGCCATGTCGTACCACCGTCCCCGCGGCAGCCGCACCGCCCGGCGATCCGTCCCCCGCTCCAGCACCGGCGCCACCAGCAACGCATCCCCCAGCAAGAACGCGTCCTCGCACTCCCGCAGCGCGCGGTCCCCGGGCGCCCCCCACCACAGGGGCCGCACATACGGCGCGCCCGTCAGCCGGGCCAGCTGGGCCAGCGTCACAAAGTACGGATGCAGCCGCTCCCGCTCCACCAGCGCCGCCCTCGCGTGCTCCAGCACCTCGGGCCCGAACTCCCACGGCTCCCGCCGCCCCGCGTCCATCGCCGCGTGCGTACGGAACAACGGCAGCCAGGCACCCAGTTGGAACCACCGCAGATACAGCTCGGGGGACGGCGACCCGTCGAACCCGCCCACATCGGGGCCCGAATACGGCACCCCGCACAGGCCAAGGCCCAGCACCAGCGACAGCGAGGCACGCAACCCCGGCCAGCCCGTCGCCACATCGCCGGACCACGTGCCCCCGTACCGTTGCATCCCCGCCCAGCCGGAGCGCGAGAACTGGAAGGGCCGCTCGTCCGGCCGCAATCGGCGGAGCCCCTCGTATCCGGCCCTCGCCATCGCCAGCCCGTACACATTGTGGGCCTCCCGGTGATCACCCCCGCGGCCCTCCAGGGAGTGCCGGGCCGAACGCGGCAGCGTCGGGTCGCCGAACGCCGAGAACGACACCGGTTCGTTCATGTCGTGCCACACACCGGAGAACCCCTGTGCCAGCCGCTCCTCATACAGACCGCCCCACCACTCCCGCACCTGCGGATCGGTGAAGTCCGGATACACGCACTCACCGGGCCACACCTCCCCGCGCACCGTCCGCCCCCGCGCGTCCCGGACGAACGCGCCGGCCCCACCGACCGCGGAACCGGAGTCGAACACCGCATTCCCCGGCAGCGCCCTCACCGCCGGATCGACGATGGACACCAGTCGCACCCCGTCCTCCCGCAACTCCTTCGCCAGCCGCGGCAGGTCGGGGAACCGTGACCGGTCGACGGTGAAGACCTGGTGCCCGTCGTAGTGATCGATGTCCAGATGCAGAACGGACAGCGGCAGGCCCTGCTCCCGGTACCCGGCGACGACTCGCCGCACCTCACGCTCACTGCCGAACCCCCACCGGGCGTGCTGGGGACCCAGCGCCCAGGACGGCGGCAGCGCCGGCGCACCCGTCAGCGCCGTCCAGCCCTGCAGCACCCGGGCCGGCGTACCCGCCACCACCCAGCAGCGCAGCGGCCCCCCGTCCATCCGCACCTCGCAACGGCCCGGACGGTCATGGCCGGACCCCGCGCCCTCTTCACCCTCGCGCAGCGTCACCCGTCCCGCCCAGGTGTTGTCGTGGAACGCCAGATGCGTCCCCGCGTCCGAGACCACCAGCTGCACCGGCATCGTCAGATACAGCGGGTCGTCACCGGGTCCGAAGCGCCCGCCCGGATCGGTGTTCCACAGCTCGTACACGCCGTCGCGCAGCCGCGGCCCCGACGCCCGCCCGCCGAGCCCGAAGAACCGGGCGTCCGCCGGCACCTCGGACCGCTGCACCCACCGGGCCGGACCACCCGCCGCCGGCTCCCACCAGCGCGGTGGCAGTTCCCGCCGGAGCACCACGCCGCCCGGCGTACGCAGCTCCACCGCCCCGTGCCGGGACACCACCACCGTCATCCGCTCCGAGACCACCTGCCAGCCGCCGTCCTTGTCCGGCTCCAGCACAGCCCGCGGATCCGGCTCCGGCGCCGGACCCGGCAGCGCGTACGACGGCAGCGGCTCCGCCCCGTCCCACGCCCAGAACACGGCACCACCCACCGCGACCCGTATGCGCAGCTCCGAACGGGCGAACCTCACAAGACCGCCACCGGGCCCGGGCTCCGCCCCCACCAGGAGACCCGGCACCCTCGCCCGCTCCGCACGCCGCGGCGGCAGCGCGCGCGCATCCGCACGCTGCCGCCGCCAGGCCGAGCGCACCGTGCGCAGCCCCTGCACCGAACCCACCATTTTTACCGAGCGCACCAGGTCACGACCGTTCATGCAGCTCACCCTGCCACCTGACGGAGCGGCGGTGGGCTTCGTTCAACTTCCGTTCACCCGTGGCCGGACCACATACCCGGACAGGCAACCATGGGCAGGGAACCCTGGTGCGGAAGACGATCACATGGCATCGTCCGTGAAAGCCGCCTCACGCGCACACCCCAGCACGTGTGCGCGTGAACCACGCCCACCCCGCGTACCCGTACAGCCAGGGAGCCGCCCCATGACCTCAGCAGCGAACGAAGCCCCCCTCTGGCAGCCCGACGCCGAGCGCATCGCCGCCGCGGCGGTCACCCGCTTCCAGAGCTGGGCGGCCGAGCGGTACGGCGCACCGGCCGACGGCGGCTACCCGGCGCTGCACCGCTGGTCCGTCGACGAGCTGGACACCTTCTGGCGGGCCGTCGCCGACTGGTTCGACGTACGGTTCTCCACCCCGTACGAGACCGTCATCGGCGACCGCACCATGCCCGGCGCCCAATGGTTCCCCGGCGCCACCCTCAACTACGCGGAACACGCCCTGCGTGCCGCGGAGGACCCCCTGCGCGCCGGTGCCCCGGCCCTCATCCACGTCGACGAGACCCACGCCCAGGCCCCGGTCAGCTGGTCCGAACTGCGCCGCCAGGTCGGCTCCCTCGCCGCCGAACTCCGCGCACTCGGGGTCCGCCCCGGCGACCGCGTCAGCGGCTACCTCCCCAATATCCCGCAGTCGGTCGTCGCGCTCCTGGCCACCGCGGCCGTCGGCGGCGTCTGGACTTCCTGCGCCCCGGACTTCGGCGCCCGCAGCGTCCTCGACCGCTTCCAGCAGGTCGAACCCGTCGTCCTCTTTGCCGTCGACGGCTACCGCTACGGCGGCAAGGAACACGACCGCACCGACACGGTCGCCGAACTGCGCGGCGAACTGCCCACCCTGCGCGCCGTCGTCCACATCCCGCTGCTGGGCACCCCTGCCCCCGAAGGCGCCCTGGAATGGTCCGCCCTCACCTCCGCGGACACCGAACCCGTCTTCGAGCAGGTCCCCTTCGACCACCCGCTGTGGGTGCTGTACTCCTCAGGTACCACCGGACTTCCCAAGGCGATCGTCCAGTCCCAGGGCGGCATCCTCCTCGAACACTTCAAGCAGCTCGGACTGCACTGCGACCTCGGGCCCGACGACCGCTTCTTCTGGTACACCTCCACCGGCTGGATGATGTGGAACTTCCTCGTCTCCGGCCTGCTCACCGGCACCACGGTCGTGCTGTACGACGGAAGCCCCGGCTACCCCGACGTCAGCGCCCAGTGGCGCGTCGCGGAACAGACCGGCGCCACCCTCTTCGGCACCTCCGCCGCCTATGTGATGGCGTGCCGCAAGGCCGACGTCCACCCGGGCCGCGACCTCGACCTCTCGCGCATCCAGTGCGTGGCCACCACCGGTTCCCCGCTCCCGCCCGACGGATTCCGCTGGCTCCACGACGAAGTCGCCGACGACCTCTGGATCGCCTCCGTCAGCGGCGGCACGGACGTCTGCAGTTGCTTCGCCGGCGCCGTTCCGACCCTGCCTGTCCACATCGGCGAACTCCAGGCGCCCTGCCTCGGTACGGACCTCCAGTCCTGGGACCCCGCTGGGAAGCCGCTCATCGGCGAGGTCGGCGAACTCGTCGTCACCAACCCGCTGCCCTCCATGCCGATCCACTTCTGGAACGACCCCGACGGCAGCCGCTACCGGGACAGCTACTTCGAGATGTATCCGGGCGTCTGGCGCCACGGCGACTGGATCACCCTCACCGACCACGGCTCCGTCATCATCCACGGCCGCTCGGACTCCACCCTCAACCGCCAGGGCGTACGGATGGGCTCCGCCGACATCTACGAAGCCGTCGAACGCCTCCCCGAGATCCGCGAATCCCTGGTCATCGGCCTCGAAGAGCCCGAGGGCGGCTACTGGATGCCGCTCTTCGTCCACCTCGCCGATGGTGCCGCCCTCGACGACGGCCTGCGCGACCGCATCAAACAGACCATCCGCGAGAATCTCTCGCCGCGGCACGTCCCGGACGAGATCATCGAGGTCCCCGGCATCCCGCACACGCTCACCGGCAAGCGCATCGAGGTTCCGGTCAAGCGCCTCCTCCAGGGAACAGCCCTGGCCAAGGCGGTCAATCCCGGCTCGATCGACAACCTCGAACTGCTCCACTTCTACGAGGACCTGGCCCGCAAGCGCCGCTGAAAGCCGGCGCTGTCAGTGCCTCTGATTACTCTGAGTGAGCAATGTTCGACAGTGCACTGGGGGAGTCGTGGCGCACACCGGGAACACCAGGAACACCGCCTATCGGCGGACCGGCACATCGATGCGACGCATGCTGCGCCGCGAAGCACCGAGCACCATCGGCCTCCTGGCCGACGAGCAGGACTTCGCGGCCATGCGGCGCTACCGCACCTTCACCTTCGACGACCACACCGTCTACCTGCAGCAGGTCGAAGGCCTGCTCAAAACGCTCGCGGCCCAGGGCATGCACACCACCGTGGCCCTCTTCGACCCGGAGGATTACGCGGAGTTCTGCGCCGAATCCGGCCTTGCCGCCGACGCCCCGGCCAGCCGCAGCCGATTCACCGCCGAAATCGCCGCGACCGGAGCCACGGTGGCGTACACCGGACAACCCATCGACACGCTGATCCCGCTCCTCGTCAGCCGAGCGGTCCGGCTGGCCACGTGGGAGTACGCCACGACGCTCCTGTCCGGCCTCGGCGCATGCGCCGACTGCGGCCATGACATCGGCCGCGCCGCCTTCGACCGGGCGTCCCACCTCCTGATGCGCACGCTGGAGACGGCAGGCCCGGGCACGCACCACGTGGTGTGCAGCACCCCCACGGAGAACGAACAGCTCCTCGCCGTCCTCCACACCGAGCGCGGCACGACGGGTCCGGCTCGCCTCGATTCGGGGGAAGGAGCAGAGTTCGTCACCGTTCTCGCCGTCGGCGTGGCCCTCGAGAGTCACGGCGGACTCGTACTCCGTACCAGCAACCCCGGGTCCCCCGACCGCGTCCATGGCTGGCGCCTGACCCGCGGCGGCCTCGTACCGCTCACCGCCGGTGAGGTCTTCAGCGCCTACTGCACCGACGCGGACACCGGCGATCCGGTCTCCCCGGAGTCCGGCGTGGAGTACTGCGCAGGGTTCGACATCGGCGCCGACGAACCGGAGGAACACCGCTGACACAGCGAAGGGGCTTCCCGCCATGTCAGGCGGGAAGCCCCCTTCACCAACCGCTCCGCGGGCTACTCGCCCGACAGCACCGCCTGAGCCGCGAGCCGCGCCTCGTCGGCAGAGTCCGCCGCACGTGCGGCAGCAGCGGCACGCTCGCACTGCGCGAGCGTGTACTTCGCCAGCGTGGCGCGGACATAAGGAATGGACGCGGCACCCATCGACAGGGAGGTGACACCCAGACCGGTCAGCACGCAGGCGAGCAGCGGATCGGCGGCAGCCTCACCACACACACCACAGCTCTTTCCCTCGGCCTTGGCGGCGTCAGCCGACAGCGCCACCAGATCGAGCAGTGCGGGCTGCCACGGATCCTGCAGCCGCGACACCGCCCCCACCTGACGGTCGGCGGCGAAGGTGTACTGCGCCAGGTCATTGGTGCCCAGCGACAGGAACTCCACCTCCTGCAGGATCGAGCGGGCGCGAAGAGCAGCGGACGGAATCTCCACCATCGCACCGAACTTCGCCTGCAGCCCGGCCGCCCGGCACGCGTCGGCGAACGCCTTCGCATCCGTGCGGTCCGCCACCATCGGAGCCATGACCTCGAGATAGACCGGAAGCCCCTCGGCCGCCTTCGCCAGCGCGGTCAGCTGGGTCCGCAGCACTTCGGGATGGTCCAGGAGGGTACGAAGCCCACGCACACCCAGCGCCGGGTTCGGCTCGTCCGCGGGCGTCAGGAAGTCGAGCGGCTTGTCCGCGCCGGCGTCCAGCACCCGCACCACGACGCGCCCCGCGGGGAACGCCTCCAGCACTGCGCGGTACGCCGCGACCTGCTTCTCCTCGGACGGCGCCTGCTTGCTGTCATCCAGGAACAGGAACTCGGTGCGGAACAGACCCACACCCTCGGCACCGGCCTCGACCGCCGCCGGCACATCGCCGGGCCCGCCCACATTGGCGAGCAGCGGCACCCTGTGACCGTCGGATGTCGCACCCGGACCGGTGGAAGCGGACAGCGCGGCCTTGCGGGCCGCGGCGGCGCTCTCCATCTCCGCGCGCTTCGCCTCGCTCGGCTCGACGAAGATCTCGCCGGTGCTGCCGTCCACCGCGATGACCGTGCCCTCGGCCAGCTCACCGGCACCGGGGAGAGCCACCACGGCCGGCACACCGAGCGCCCGCGCCAGAATCGCGCTGTGACTGGTCGGTCCGCCCTCCTCGGTGACAAATCCGAGCACCAGAGCGGGGTCGAGCAGTGCCGTGTCGGCAGGCGCCAGGTCGCGTGCGATCAGTACGTACGGCTCGTCGCTGTCCGGCACACCCGGCATCGGCACACCGAGCAGCCGCGCCACGATCCGGTTGCGCACATCGTCGAGGTCTGCGACCCGTCCCGCCAGATACTCGCCGGCACCGGCCAGCAGAGCCCGGTACGAGGCGAAGGCGTCGTACACCGCACGCTCGGCGCTGCTCCCGACGGCGATGCGCCGGTCCACGTCGGCCATGAGCTCGGGGTCCTGGGCCATCAGAGCCTGCGCCTCGAGTACCGCCTGCGCCTCGCCGCCCGCCAGATTGCCTCGGGCATTCAGGTCGGCCGCAACGGCGTCCACGGCCTGGCGAGCACGCCCCTGCTCGCGCTCGGCCTCCTCCGCGGGAATCCGTTTGGTCGGCGGCTCGAGTACAGCCGTACCCATGTGCCGAACCTCGCCGATCGCCACACCGTGGCTCACGCCGACGCCTCGCAGCGTTGTCTCCATTTCACCCGTCTCAGATTGTGCGGCGATCCGTGCCACCGCGGTGGATGTCCAGTCGGCTCTTACTGCGCCGAACGCGTCACCGCCAGTCGAACAGTGTGTCGCCAACCTTGACATCGCCGTCTTCGCGGACGTCGGAGAGGGAGTCGACCGTGGCCTCCAGCGCCACGATCGGGCAGATAGGGGACTTGCCGGCCTCCTCCACGGCAGCCGGGTTCCATCGCACGATGCTCTGGCCCCGCGTGACCGTGTCACCCTTGTTGACGAGCAGCTCGAAGCCCTCGCCGTTGAGCTGAACGGTGTCGATGCCCAGGTGCACCAGCACCCCGTGCCCTTGCCCGTCCACGACGACGAAGGCGTGCGGGTGAAGGGAGACAACGATCCCGTCCACGGGCGAAACGGCCTCCGACGCCTCGCGCACGGGGTCGATAGCCGTTCCGGGACCGACCATCGCACCGGAGAAGACCGGGTCGGGTACCGCAGCGAGTCCGATGGCGCGTCCGTCAAGAGGGGACGTCACAGTGGTCATAGGGAGCCTCCCAGGGTGGAGCTTCAATGGGGCCGCCGCGGCTTGCAGGGGACGGCGTACTGTTCAGCAGCGTAAGTCATAAGAAGTCCCGGTTCCGCCCGAGTCCAATGGGTTCGCAGACCTAGGGGGGCACCGGAAACGATTTGCCTCGACTCCCAGCGGCCTGTACTGTCGTACTCCTGCCTGGCCCCAGCACGCCATCGCGTCGGGGCCGGCGGCAACTCTTAAGCCCAAACCCTAACCCGGATTCAGCTTCTGCATGCCTGCAGGACTGGTCAAGGGAAACGGAAATGGCCTGATAGAGTCGGGCTCGCCGGAAAGGGAAACGCGAAAGCGAAGAACTGGAAAGCGCAGCAAAAATTCTCCTGCTATGCGGGGGGCCGCTTCGGCCGGGAATCGGACACGAAAGAGTCTGATAGAGTCGGAAACGCAAGACCGAAGGGAAAGCCCGGAGGAAAGCCCGAGAGGGTGAGTACAAAGGAAG